>DATKWR010000389.1:0-6376 GCA_035529475.1 Sedimentisphaerales bacterium
CTGAAGAAATGTCTTGACGCTTTCGTTGTCATGCACGATGCCGCATATGGCTATCTGAAAAAGAAAGATTATCAGTGCAATAAAGCCCCATGCAGGCAGGATTCGAAACGTCCAGAATTGCAGCAGCGGCAATGGGAACGAGGTACGTTGCTTAGTGTTCATGGTCCGCCTCCTGCCGGTAGTATTGAATAAAGGCATCCTCCAGCGACGTCTCCGGTGTGGCGATGCGATCGACGGTAAAGCGGGCGAGCCATTTTATCATGGCCTCAGCGGTGCCATGGTAAGCAAGATGGAGCGATGCATCGTCCTGCTGGATCATGCGGACTCCGGGCAGACCGTCGGTCGGCAGCGGCGGGACTTTGGTTCCTTTGACGAACCAGACTTTCAGACGTCTCTCTCCCTGTTGGACGATCTTTGAAATCGGGGCCAACTCGATCAGGCGGCCCTGGCGCAATATGGCAGCCCGCCCGCAGACGGCGGCCACTTCACCCAGGTCGTGAGAGGACAGCAGCACGGTTGCCCCCACCTGTGCAGCCTCGCGAATCAAATCCAGCACAACCTGGCGCACGAGCGGGTCGAGTCCGATCGTGGGCTCATCCAGAATGAGCACTTCGGGCTTATGTTGAAACGCATAGACGACACCCACTTTCTGACGATTGCCCTTTGACAGGGCACGAACGCGTCGATCCAGATTCAGATCGAGTCGCTCGGCGAGCTCTTGCTGTCGCTTGTCCACTTCGTTGCCGTTGCCGAGCCTGGCCAGGAGCGTCAGCGACTTTCGTGCCGTCAATCCCGGCCAGGTGCGAAAGTCGCCGGACAGGTAGCCGATACGCGTATGCTGCGTCGCTCGCCCAGGCATGACTCGCTCGCCCAACAGCCGGCACTGGCCGCTTGTCGGCCTGAGCAGGCCCATCAGGCAACGTATCGTGGTCGTCTTGCCAGAGCCGTTCGGGCCGAGATAGCCGAATATTTCGCCTTTTTCAATGCCGAAGGACAAATCCTCGACGCCTCTGGCTGAGCCATACCATTTCGTCAGTGCCTCGACTTCGAGTGCTTTCATAAAATCCTATTGTCCCTAATTATCTGCTTTCTGTCCAGTTGAAATCAGACCGGAATATGTACACTATTCGACTTCTTTCTAAAGCGTGACAAAGCACGGAGAGAGACCATACTTAATCTCCGGCCGGACCGTTTTACCTGTTTTCTTTGACGGCCTCGAAATACGCGAGGGATTTCACGTCCGCTTGCCGGATGATCGTGAATCCGCTGAATTGTGAAACGATTTCATCCTGCTCAAAACGCTCCCGTGCCTTTCTTAGAATACCCATCGACAGATCAACGCCTATGATCGTGGGATTCTCTGGCTCAGTGCGTTTGCGTGGGCGGCTTTAGGAATCCCTGATGTCGCAGCCAGGTGGCACACGCCTGCGTCCACGTGGAACATGGGTGGTCACTCGGGCGTACGCCGAAGTCATGGGCAGATGACGCATAGATGTGCAACTCCGCCGGGACTCCGGCTTTCTTCAGCGCAAGGTACATCAGCACACTATGCTCCGGCGGGCTGATGATATCGTCCCCGCCGTGCGCGAGAAAGATCGGAGGCGTTCCGGCCGGGATATGCAGTCCGGGAGCGATCTCATCCTTGTCCTTCGCCTTCAGGTAGCCCGAATAGATTCCAATGGCGAAATCGGGCCGGCAACTGATTTTGTCCACGTCATCGGTTGGCTCGTACGTTCGCTGATCGAAGCTCGTTGCTGTCGCAATCGCCAGGTGGCCGCCTGCCGAGAAACCTACCATCCCGATCTGCTGCGGATTGATGCCCCACTGGCCGGCATTGCTCCGCACCAGGCTGACGGCCCGCTGCGCATCCTGGAGCGGGCGTCGGGCCGGCTCGCCCTTGGGCTCATCGGGCCGGCGCGGCACACGGTATTTGAGGATGATGCCGGTGACGCCAACAGAATTCAACCAGGCGGCAACTTCCTCACCTTCGAGTTGCCAGTAGAGATCCCAGTAGCCGCCCCCGGGGCAGATAAGAACAGCCGTCCCGGTGTCCTTGTCCTTCGCCGGCCGATAGATAGTAAGGGTCGGTTTGGTAACGTTGGTCACCAGCCTTGTTGGCTCGGTAACTTCGACCTGTTTGCGGTCCAGCTTGGGCGACATGCGGACCTTCTCCTTACCTATATTGCCGCTTTCGTCCGGAGCTGCGCCCGGCCAAACCTCAACGACCAGTGGCTCATCAGCCCCCACAGTCGGCCAGGCTGCACACATCAATATTACCAGAGAAACCATTAATGTGAATCGCATGATTGAACAATCCTCCTTTCTTTATAATGCTTAATCCATTCAGTGCCCGTTTTGTACTACAAACTCAACCAGGTTATCGCGTTCTGCGAGCGGATTTTTTCCTTGTTGGCCTCGCTTGCGTCCAATACTTCCAGCTTCACCAATGCGGGATCGGGATAGTTGAAAGGCATCCCGGTCCCGAACATCACACGCTCGGCGCCCAGGTTCGTGATGAGCTGCCCAAGCTCATTTGCCAGCACAGCGCTCAAGCGGGACAGTCCGATGGCATAATTGGACGGCAGGCCATTGTCCTTTCGCCCGAGCGGGCATCTTGTGTAGCCCATGCCGTTCAGCAGGATGAAGCGCGCTTTTGGGTGAGCTTTTACCAACTCGACAATCTCCTCCAGCGGCACATCGGGGATGTTTAGCAGCCAGCTCCGCTGGCGGTTGTCCTCAACTCGGATGGGAATGGAGATGACCATGCCTCGCTCTGTCGCGGCGTCCACGAGTTGACGGCAGCACGGGCTGGAGAGCTGATAGTTGTGCCACTTGGGATAGAGGCGCAGGCCCGCCATGCCGAACTTCTCGTGGCAGATTTTCAGATCATCCTGCCAACCGGCATAGAATGGATTGATTACTGCAAAAGGAATCAGCCGGTCACTATGACCACGGACCTCTTCCGCCACATCCTCATTGCCGGCCTGCGCGTTGCGGTAGGTGATGGCGCCGGCGCTGGAGACAACCGCTTTGTCGATCTTCCTGGAGTCCATCAATGCGAGCAGCGAGGCGGCCGTGTTGTACCGCAACCGGCGGAACGCAAAATGGCCGAGATAAGCATTTACGTCAACAATCATGATTTTCGCCTCCGCAATAGCCTCATCATGTTCCCGCTCAGGATCTTCTGCTTATCCTGTGCGCTAATGTTCGCCCCGCGAATCTTGCCGACTCCAGCCGTCATGGACGAGTCACAGCCGAACACGACCCGCTCCACACCCACCATGGCCACGGCCATGTCCACCGTGCCCTCGTCCGTGACACTGCCGCTGGTGTCGAGCAAGACGTTCGGCGCATGGCGCAGGGCCTTGATCGTCCATTCCCAATCACCGCCGCCGGAGATGTGCGCGCAGATGAGCATTGCCTCGGGATAGCGGCGAGCCAGCTCAGCGAGGTGCCCGCCGTCGGACATACGCGGCTTGTCCTCAACGAAGTAGTGGGAGTGCGATGCGTGCTGCAGAATCGGCACGCCCAGCTCAATCGCCAGCTCTACTATAGGAAAGACTACCGGTTCCGTGCAGGTATACTCGTTGTAGAGCTTGATGCCGATAAACCCACGATCTTCCACGCAGCGGCGGATTTCCTCCAGCGCCTCCCGGCCGTAACCGGGATTGACATAGCAGTAGCCGAGCACCCGGCCGGGGAACCGGCGCATCCCTTCGGCCATCCACCGGTTGCATTCCTGAAAACCTTCGGCGGTAGCCGGCTTGCGCGGCGTGAGGATCGAGCAGCACAATTGGTCAATTCCCAGCTTGTCCGCAGCCTCAATGAGCTTGCGATCGTCCGCCTCCCATGTCGCGCGGCTGCGATGATTCAGGTGTGCATGGCAGTCGATGACCTTGCCTTTGCCAAGCGGACCGCTCGATGTGCCGGCTACAGATTGCTCAACAGCCGTACTATGAGCCAACGGCAGCGCCGCCGCTCCCATCGCCAGGGCCGCCGAGCCCTTCAGGATCGCTCGCCGCGAGATGCGCGGCTTAGGTGCCGGTGGACCTGAGCTTATCTGTGAGATGGTCATACGTTTCTGCCTCTTTTCCTATGGAAATAATATATACCTGACTTCAATAATCTTTCATATATACTCCCGCATTATCTTCAGGTACTCGCGGCAGGTTTCTCTTATGTCGGGGTCGCCGGGATGCTGGTCCTGCTCGATGGAGGCGAAGCCGTTGAAGCCGACCTGCTTGAGGGCCGTGATAATCGCCTCAATGTCCATCACGCCCCGACCGAACGCCGGGAACTGTCGCATTGTGCCGTCGATATCGCACATGTGCACATTCATCAGGTGCTTTCCCACTTTATGGATCGCGACCGGAGGGTATTCCCGCTGGAGCAGAGTCCAGCCCGCGTCAAGATTGTAGCCCAGATCGTCGTCGCGAATCTGGTCCCAAAGCAGCAGGAACGACGCCGCATCCGGAACCAGGCAATGCGTGTGCTGCTCGATGGAGAACTTCAGGCCGTGGGCTTTCGCCCGTGACAGGCAGGCTTTGGTGGTCTCCACGTAGGCGTTCCACACACGGTCCCAATCAAATCGGTCCGCAATATCGATGTGATACTTCTGGCCTGGTTTGGGGTTTGCGATCTCATAGTAGCGGGGAAGATAGTCCGTCGGCCCTTTCATCTCGCGAGCCCAGGGAGCTACGATATTGATGATTGGCGCGCCTAATTCTTTGCCGATTCGGCAGCCCGCTTCAAAGTAGGCGAGCGCCTGCTCGCGGGCGGCCCTATCCGTGCTCGATAGGTCCTCGACCACCGGCTGGAAAAGAACGAACTGCGATACACGCAATTTGTTTAGCTGGAGCTTTTGGTTGAGCCGGTCAATCCGGGCGTCTGTCCAGAATTCTTTGAGGTCTCTCTGCGCCGTCACGATCAATTCGACGCCGTCGAAGCCCAGCTCACCGATGACATCCAAGGCCGGCTCGGGGTCCGCGGCGGGGCTCAGACTGTGAAAACACCAGCTCAGGCAGCCAACTCGGGGCTTGCCTTGCGGGCGTGATGGTGGTTCTGCCGCCGTCGCGGACAGTGAAAGTCCGGAGGCTGCGATCGCGGCAGTCTGGAGAAGCTGACGGCGGTTCAAATTATGTCGAGTCTTCATAAGTGTACTCCTTATTGTTATGTTGGACACGAGAGACTATTCTTTTCTTGTTTCTTTTATCCTTTTCTGAATCTTGTACCAGGACGATGTTATCAGAAAGCTTTCGTCCATGTTCTCAATCATTGTAATTATCTTGTTCATCGGCACTGAAAAGCTTAAGACATTCCACGCTACGAACGGCCGTGCTGAAACATCAAACATTCCCAGTACTGCCCTCGGAAAATCTGATCCTTTCTCAAGATAAGGATATTGAACGATAGAACCACAGCCTGCAGAAAACGGACAGAATACGCCGTTCGGTTCAGCTATATCATAGTTCGCCAAAGTAAAAAGTCCGGACAGAATATCAGGTTGGGCAAAAAAGACAACAACATCAGGCTCATCTGACTCTTCGAGTGTATCCCACCTCTTGAAAACGACAAATCTGCCAGGAGCCTCGAACTTTGGAGCGTTCTTCATAATTTTTTTGACCAGTTCCGGTGTTTTCTTGTAACGCTCCCCTTCGAGCTTGCCTGCAATACCACAGGAAAGAAAATATTCGAAATTCGGCATGACTTCCTGGCTAAATCCCAGGTACCTTTTTCCACCAAAGCAACCGAATGAATCGGTATCAAAACAGATAGAACTTCCCATCCTTACTTTTGACAAATCGGCCATTATACAACGATGTCCAGGAGGTGGTTTCACCAATTCCACTTCTGAAGCTTCGTTGGTGTAATAAAAAACTATGGGGGGTTCGGTTCCTTCAAAATATTTCTCCCAAAGTGTTAAGAACTTCTCCTTTAGCTCAATATCCATGTCATGTACCCTTCCAAAACGCAACGTCCTTTGGGCTGTATTCTATCATCGTGTGAGTGTCCGTAAAGGGAATTTATGATTGTAGGCTTTGTCTGCCCCAACATAGAACGACCGGTGCCAAATCACGGGCCACGGCTCCAGGTCTCTCCAACAAACCGCCTCCCGGCTGTCGCGGGTCGGGGTGGGATTGAATATTCTTCCTTTGCCATCAAGGGCATTGAAATAGGCAGACCATTCGAGTAAAATGCCATAGTACAGCGTTTAGGAGCACTGTTTATGAAGACGTATAGGAAATCTCAGATCACCAGACGTCTCAGTCGTCGTTTGTTCATGGAGGAGGCCCTGTTGACCGCGGCTGCTGTGTCCACCGGGTCATCCCGCGTGCTGGTTGCCGCGGATCGAGCCAAACAGAGCAAGATTCGTGCT
>DATKWR010000390.1:0-3100 GCA_035529475.1 Sedimentisphaerales bacterium
TATCGCTGGTACGGACACAGCAGAAGCGACCCGCGCGCCTATCGAACCAAAGCCGAGGAGAAAGCCTGGCACGAGCATGACCCGATCACCGTGTTGAGGGAAAAGCTGCTCACTGAAAAGCTCTGTACGCAAACGCAGTTGGATGACATAAAGGACAGGGCCTTCGCGACCATCGAAGCGGCGACGCAGTTCGGTCTGGACAGCCCCTGGCCAAATGCCGCCGACCTGGCCAACGATGTCTATGTCGAGGAAACCTACCCTGCCGAGCTGGTCGAAAAAGACAGAGTCGTGTCAGCGAAGGTCGCGGAAGCAACGGCTGCTTTCGAAGCGGCGCGGGCCTCATCGACGGCCAAGACCAAAAAAGAGGCGACCGAACAGGCCAGAGGCCAAATTAAGACGAAGTATGGCATGGATATCATAAACATGGCCCAGGCCGTCTCGGCCGCTCAGGCCGAGGAACTTCGCCGGGATCAAAATGTCATCGTGATGGGCGAAGACGTCGGGCTCTACGGTGGGGCGTACCAGGCGACGCGAGGTCTGCTGACTGAATTCGGGACGGGCAGGGTCATCGACACGGCCATATCCGAGGCGGCGATTGCCGGCGCTGCGGTCGGCGCGGCACTTCGCGGCATGCGCCCGGTCGCCGAGATCATGTATGTGGACTTCGTGACGATAGCCATGGACCAGCTTGTTCACGTCGGCGCCTACAACCGCTACATGTTCGGCGGAAAGGCAAAAGTGCCCATGGTCCTGCGAACCGAAGGCGGCGTCGGCCGGTGTATCGCCGCACACCACTCCGAATCGCTCGAAGCCTGGCTGATGCACGCGCCGGGTCTTTACGTCGTGATGCCCTCGACGCCTTACGATGCCAAAGGGCTGCTCAAGGCCGCTATACGCAGCGACAACCCCGTCGTCTTCATAGAGCACAAGGCAACGTATGGCCAATTGGGCCCAGTGCCCGAAGGCGACTATATCATTCCGCTGGGTGTCGCCGATATCAAGAGGCCCGGCAGCGACGCGACCATCGTTAGTTACAGCAGAATGGCGATGTGGTCGCTGGACGCCGCAAAAATATTAGCCGAACAGCACGGCATCGACGCCGAGGTCATCGACCTGCGAACTCTCAAGCCAATGGATATCGAGACGGTCGCCGAGTCGGTGCGCAAAACGGGACGGCTTATCACCGTCAGCGAAGGGTTCTGCACGTGCGGCGCGGGCAGGGAAATAGCCGGCCGCTACATGGAATACGAATTCAGTGACGGCTCGCACGGCTTCGACTATCTCGTCGCCGCGCCCGTCAACCTAGCGGCCGCCGATGTGCCGCCGCCGATGAGCGAGCCGCTGGAGATAGCAAGTATTCCGAGCGTCGAAAGCATCGTAGAAGCCGTCAAGAAGATTGTTTAGTGTCATTCTGAGCGCAGCGAAGAATCTCCCATTCGCTACCCAGATGCTTCGCCTATCGGCTCAGCATGACAGGCAACGAAACAAATGAGGATTGTATAGATGGCAAAAGAAGTAAGATTACCCCAGCTCGGCCAGACCATGGAGGAAGGGACGGTTGTCAATTGTCTGGTCAAGGTCGGCGACGAGATCAAGAAAGGCGATATCATCTTCGAGATAGAGACGGACAAGGCAACGCTTGAGATGGAATCCCCCGCCGGCGGGTTCGTCAAGCATATTCTTGTTGCCGCCGATGAGACGGTGCCGGTCGGGACGCCTCTGTTGGTTCTGGGCGGCAAAGACGAACAAGTGCCCCAGAGTTTCGTCGATTCGCTCAAGACAGGCGCAGCGCCTGCACCTGCTGTTGAAACGGCCCCGGCCGCCGAACCGGCCCCGGTTGAAGCCGAACCCGGCAAACCCGCCGGCAGAGTCATGGCCTCGCCCAGGGCCAGGAAACTTGCTTCGGACCTGGGCGTGGATTTGTCAACGTTGACCGGCACCGGGCCGGGAGGAAAGATCACCGAGCAGGACGTTCAAGACGCAGCCGGAGCGAAAGCTGCCAAGCCCGCGGCCCCGCCGGCGCCCCATGCAGAGGCGCAGCTCGGAAAGACGGTACCGCTGAACAGACTGCAAAAGATCACCGGCGAGCGAATGCTCAAATCGAAACGCGAGATCCCCTGCTTCTATCTGACCGTGCGAGCCGATGTGACCGACCTTGTCCGGCTGCGAACCGAGATGAATGCGGCGGGCGGTCTGAAGCTCTCCTACAACGATTTCATTATGAAAGCGGTCGCAACGGGACTGGAGAAATTCCCAATCATGACCGGCCAACTGGAAGGCGAGTCCATCCGATTGGCCGAGACCATCAACGTCGGCCTGGCCATCTCTGTGCCGGACGGCCTGGTCGCGCCGATTGTCAAAGACGTCAACAAAAAAGACGTTCGCCAGATTGCCCGCGACAGCCAGGCCCTCATCGAGCGGGCGCGCAGCAACAGACTGGCTCCGACCGATTTGGAAGGCGGCTGCATTACCGTCAGCAATCTCGGCGCGTTCGGAATCGACAACTTCATCCCGATTGTCGTGCCGGGTCAGTGCAGCATCTTAGGTGTCGGGCAGATCGTCGATACCTGCGTGCCCGATAACGGCAACATCCTTGTCCGCAAGCGGATGAATGTGACCCTCTCGGTGGATCACAAAGTCGCCAACGGCGCCTACGCGGCCCAGTTCCTCGACCTGGTGAAGAAACTGCTGGAGGACCCGAAGGGATTTACGATTTAAGATTGACGATTTCAAATCACAAATCGAAGATCGCAAATCATAAATCGAAAGGAGCATCTGCATGGCCAGACGAGTAGAAGCAACCAGATTGCCGTCGATCCGCAAAGCGGCGCCGAAGGTTCCGGCGATTGGCGTTTTTGCGACGGGCGATCCTCGAATTGACCCGGCCAGCCGGACTCGCTGTCAGAACATAGTAAAGATGGCCGCCGATACGATCAGTGGCTCGGTGGTCCTGCCCGATAAGACGCCTGTGCCGGTGGTTTATTCAACGGTCCTCGTCGATGGCGAGGCCCAGGCCGACATTGTCGCTCAGCAGTTTCGCAATGCAGGTGTCGATATATTAGTTTGCGTGCCGGATACCTGGGCGTTCCCGCAACTGACG
>DATKWR010000391.1:0-7381 GCA_035529475.1 Sedimentisphaerales bacterium
ATGTTCCTGGTCAAAATAAATCGCATCGAAGACTGGCTTTTTGAGCGTTTTGGATTTCAACTCTGGGACCGGACGATTTATGCTATTGGGGAGATCCCCAACCGGGTGGAGCTGAAAGTCCTGGTCGCGATCTTCCTTTCGGCGATCGCGGCCTGCCTGGTCGGGGCCTTGGTGCCGAGCTGGAAGGCGGCCAGACAGAGGCCGGTTGAAACTCTGCAAGTGAACCCGTTGTGATGGATTCCATGAGTAAAGACAACGTCATACTGAAGGCCGAAGGAATTCACAAATCCTATCGAATGGGCGCGACCCAGGTGAAGGTGCTCAAAGGCGTCGATCTGGCCGTGAAGAAGGGCGAATTCGTGGCTATCGTCGGAGCCTCCGGCAGCGGCAAAAGTACGCTATTGCACATACTGGGCGCATTGGACAAGCCGAACAAGGGTGTCGTGACGTTTGAAAAACGCGATTTGAGCCGGTTCAGCGGCGGCGAATTGAACAGATTTCGCAATAAGACCGTCGGGTTTGTCTTTCAGTTCTACCACTTGTTGGACGAACTAAGTGTGCTGGAGAACGTCTATCTGCCGGCGATGACCGGCCGAAGCATGCTCGGCTGGTTAGCGTGCCGAAAATGGGCAAAGAACCGCGCCCGGGAGCTGCTTGCCCAGCTTGGCCTGGCCGAAAGGGCAAAACACAAGCCTTATCAGCTCTCCGGCGGCGAAAGACAAAGGGCCGCGATTGGCAGGGCTTTGATGAACGAGCCGCAGTTGCTCTTGGCCGACGAACCGACGGGAAACCTTGACTCTGCCACGGGAAATGGTATTCTGGAGGTTCTTGAGAAGTTGAACCGGGCCGGCCAGACCGTCGTCATGGTCACCCACGATGAAAGGATCGCACAGAGGGCTGGGCGAATAGTAACATTGGTCGATGGCAAAATAGAGCACAAGCACACAAGGTGAAGCATGGACGATGACCTGTGTGCCTCATAAAGGGACACTTCATGACACAGAAGGTTTGGCTTGACGGCAACCTTGTCGATCCGAAAGACGCCAAAATAACCGTATTCGACCACGGTCTGCTTTACGGCGACGGGGTCTTTGAAGGCATTCGCGTCTATAGCGGCAGGGTCTTCGAGCTGGATGCCCATATCACGAGGCTGTATGAATCCGCCAAGGCGATCCGGCTCGTGATTTCCATGAGTCGGGATGACCTGGCCCGGGCCGTCCGGGAAACCGTCGAAGCCAACGGCGTCAGGGACGGCTACGTTCGGCTGGTCGTGACCCGCGGAGTAGGCACGCTCGGACTCAATCCCCTTATCTGCGAAAAGAGCTCCATTTTTATCATTGCCGGCCGCATTCAGCTTTATCCCGAGGAACTCTATGAAAAAGGGATGAAAGTCATCAGCGCAACGACCGTTCGCAATCATCCTCTGGCCATTCCGCCCCAGGTCAAAAGCTTGAACTATCTCAACAACATCCTGGCCAAAATCGAAGCGCTGGACAGCAACGTGCCCGAAGCCGTCATGTACAACCACGAAGGCTACGTGGCCGAGGCTACCGGCGACAACGTTTTCATCGTCAAGAAGGGGGTGATTTGCACGCCACCCGACGAGGCCGGTGCGCTGGGTGGGATAACGCGAGGGATCGTCATCAAACTGGCCCGGCAGGAAAACCTCCAGGTCGTCGAGAAGAACCTCACGAGGTTTGATTTGTACGTTTCCGATGAGTTTTTCCTCACCGGTACCGCCGCCGAAGTCATCGGGATCGTCGAGATTGACGGCCGAATAATCGGAGACGGCAAGCCCGGCGCCGTCACGGGCCTGCTGAGACGAAGATTCTTCGAATACGCCCACGGAAAGGAGAAATAGCGCACAGCGGACAGACTCGACTTTGAGTCGGATTCCCAGAATCTGCTGTACGCCGAACGCTATGCGGCTACCGGAGCACACCGACAGATCGACTTGCGCTTCTGGCGTCGAGATTCCGGCTTTTCGCCTTGTCGCGGAGCCTTTGAGACGGGTCAGGAGCTTGGTCTGCGAGCAACTGAACGAGCATCTGCCGGCTCTGGCCGGATCGGAACCCTCCGCGCACCGGCGCCGGCCGGAGGCCATGGACCGGCTGATTGAATATGTCAGCGGCCGCAGCGGCAAAATGATTCGCCCCGCGCTGCTGCTGCTTGCAGGTCGCTGCTGCGGCCGGATCACAGACGAGCACGTTCGCATCGCGGCGATCATCGAGATGATACACAACGCGACGCTGTTGCACGACGACGTGATCGATGAGGGCCAGAAGCGGCGGGGGCTGCCGACGATCAATCGTCTCTGGGGCAATGAGACCGCCGTGCTGTTAGGTGATCTTCTGTTGAGCCGAGTCTTCAAAATGTGTGCGGAGCTGGAAGAACCGCAGGCGTCCAGGGTCATTGCCGCCGCCGCGGTGAGGCTCTGCGAAGGCGAGCTGAAACAGGCGATTCAGAAGCACGATTGGCTGCTGACGGAACCGGACTACATCGAGGCGATCACGGATAAAAGCGCCGTTCTTTTCCGTAGTTCCTGCTACCTGGGTGCCGTGTTGGCCGGCGCGAGCCAGGAGCATGCTCAGTCGCTGGCGGATTACGGCCTGAACGCGGGCATCGCGTTTCAAATGACCGACGACCTGCTCGACATCGTCGGCGACGAGCGGAAAACGGGTAAGACACTCGGCAGTGACGTTGATAAGCACAAGCTGACTCTGGCCGTGATGCACTTGCTAAGATCCGTCGGCGACGAAGAAAAAGAGACGATCATAAATTCGTTTCTCGCCAACGAAGGTGGTCGGCACGACAGAAATGCGCTGGTAAAAATGCTAAGCGGTTATGGCAGTCTCGACTATGCACGGAACCGGACGCAGGAGTTCGTCTCCGCTGCGGTCGGGGCTTTGGCCGGCCTGGAAGAAAGCGAGGCCAGAGAGGCCCTGGTTGAAGTGGCGAAATTCATGGCCGACAGAGCGACTTAAACTTGTTCGCGCGCTCAGTGCTTCCCATAGTTCATCACGGTTCCGCTGCGCTGAGCCATGATGTATGCCTCCAGAGCCCGCATCGCCGGATCGTCGGGTTCCAGGCGCTTGCCGCGAACGGGCTGCTCGATGCACCAGTTGATCATGTCCCGCAGCAACACGACCCGTCCCAGTTGAGTTTGGAATTTTGGATACGTCTCCGGGTGGGTGTTGGCCGCGTGAGGGTGACACATATCGCACGAGACGGCCACCGTACTGCCCAGCAGCTCGCTGCTGTGAAAGATGCGTGAGCCTTCCAGGGCAAACTTCTCCGTCTCACGGGCCCATACCAGAAGGTCTCTTTTGTCATGTTGGCCATAAGTATGCCCCTGGGCCTGCCCGCCTTCGAGCAAGGCGGAATTGTCGGCCGGCGGCTTGAGCTCGTGGCGTTCCTTTTCCCCGGTCACCCAATCCCTGTCCGGGTGATCCCGCTTCCACTGGTCCATCAGCCCGTCCGCAAGGGCTTGCCCGGTGGCATTCTTGGCGACCATGGCCCTGCCGGTGCCGTCGCACGTCGTAACCTCGACCTCCTTGCTGCATCCTGCCAGTATCGTGGCCATCGAAACACAGGCGATATACAGCAGCACGAATCCGACTTGAGAAACGATGGATATCTTTCGCATGGCGATCTCCTTCCCGGCTCTAATAGCTCGCGCGATTTGGCATTGGCGGAACGCTCTGCCTGCCCCAACTCGCCGTATAAGCTTTGCTGACTGTTATCGGCCCCCGGTTCCACAGGTTATAGACTTTGTCCACAAGACCGTCGGCATGCACGTGCACTTGTCCATCGCCACAACCGTCGTTTGGATTAAACGGGTCGGGACGATTCATCTCGATGGTCAGTTCCGGCATTCCCTCGGGCGCATAAGGCCACGGCCAGGCGGTCGAGAGCATGCCGTGGAAATGGATGTTCCCGATCCTGTTGGTCAGAAGCTGATGGGTGTGGCCGTGAATGACAACAACCTGTTTGAATCGCTTCAATATCGCCTGCACCTCATCGGCGTCATCGGTCCAGAAGTTCCATTTCTTGTAGAGCTTGTAAAGAGGTGAATGAGAAAAAACGATCAGCGGCGTTTCGTCCGCGTACGCAGCCAAATCCTTCCTCAGCCATTGCCGCTGTTCCTCGCCCACTGAGAAGGGACTTTGAACGCCGTTGTCCAGGCCCGCCACGGTCATCATGCGCTGCATCGGCGTCAATCCACGAGCGGTCCAGAAATCCCGCTCGACGACGCTGTTCAGAGTGACCATGTGGATACCCTTGTGGTCCCACGAGTACGTCGGCTCGCCGAACATCTGGCGCCATTTCTGCCCGAGGTCAAAATACCAATCGTGCTCTCCGACCATCATTTTCATCGGGGCCTTGACGTTCTTGAGGATTTGCGCACCGAGTTCGAGCTCTCTCGGCTGGCCGAGCTGCGCCAGGTCGCCGCCGTAGAATACGAAGTCGGGCTGAGGATCGAGGTTGTTCACGTCCTCTACGGCGCGCAGAAGAGACCGCACGAAACGGTCGTTGATCTTCTTTTCGTAAAGGTGCGAGTCGGAGATATAAGCGAAGCGAAACGCGGCGCTGCCGCCCGAAGCGGCATTGCCTTGCGCAACGCTGACCGATTGGAATGAGCCAGAAGGAATCACGCCCGATGCCACGGCCGCCCCCATTGCCGCAGCCGAGACCTTCAGGAATGACCTTCTGTCCAGGTTCTTCAGGTCATGGAAGAACCTGCTGCGGTCCTCCATGTACCTGGTTTCAATACTCTTGAGCTTTTTCATGGGTCGCTCCTTGTCGCTTCTGTGTATTTGTTTGGCCGCAACTTATTGCTCGAAAGCAAGCTTCAGGCGAAAAGCCATATCGTTGTCGCGCAAAGGACGCTTCTTCTGCGCCTGGGCTCTCTGGCGTTCGAGCTGCCTTCGGTTTTCCTGAGCAAAGCGATTGTCGGTAAGCGCGAACAGAAACGCGACGATTTGATCTATCTCTTCTTCCGTCAGCGCCAGCGGTTCCATGCCGCCGTCGAGAAACAGATTCGACTCGCCTCCCTTGTTATAGTGGTCCATCACGTCCCAAAGCGTTTCAATAGAACCGTCGTGCATGTACGGGGGTGTAATCCCGATATTCAGCAGGATCGAGGTGCGAAACGCCCCAATGTCCGACCGGTTTTTCGTGACCATGAATCGGCCCAGCTCGCTCATATCCGTTGACAGCGCCAGTTGGTCGAGCTTCTGTTCCGAAGGATCTTCATTCAACGCCTTCAATGCCTGCTTTGCAAGGGCCCCAAAGTTCTGATGCCTCGCGGAAACGCCGATGTTGTGAAAACGGTTGTCGGTCCCCAGCGGATTCGATGTGTTCATGGGATGGCAAGTCACACAGCGAGCCTTCTGGTTAAACAGCACCCAGCCCTGTTTTGCGTCCGAGGAAATCGCGCCTTCGTCGCCGCCCAGGAAACGCCGAAACGGCGAGTCGACGAAAATCAGCGTTCGCTCAAATGCCGCGATGGCCCTGCCAATGTCCTCGTAGTTCACAGCCCTTCCGTAGGCCCTTTGAAAGGCTGCTTTATACGCTGCATCATTTTGAATCGCCGCTACGGCGGCTTGCCCATCGGGCATGCCCATCTCAACGGGATTGACGATAGGCATCTGCGCCTGGTGGTCGAGCGTTGGAGAGCGGCCGTCGAGAAAGGCGGTCTGCAGCAGTGCCACGTTCAGCGTCGTCGGTGCGTTGCGACGTCCGTTCTGGTCCCTGATTCCCTCCGAGACCGCCAACTGATCCGTGAATCCGCGGGTCACGTCGTGACACGTGGCACACGCTACGGTTCCGTCGGCCGATAAGCGCTTCTCGAAATACAGTTTTCGTCCCAGCCCCACGCGCTCGGGCGTCAGCGCATTATCCCCCGGAATAAACGCCTGCCAAACCACCGGATCGAAACCCTGCGGGACTTGGCTGACATCGACCGTCGGCAAAAGCCTGTTCAGCGCCTCGGCCTGGTACTCCATCGTCGCGGCCCCATGCTCACCTTTTGGCACGTTGCCGGCAGCCGCCTTTGCGCTGCAAGCCGGCAAAAAGATGCCAATCAGCACGGCGCTGCAAATGGTCCATCGCGCCGCATTTGAGGAAACCTTCTTGACGTTCATGGTATGCTTCTCCTTTCTGACAATCCAAAAAAGGCTTCTGCAAAATTGAAGTTAGGCATACTTTTGGAAGAAAAAATCTCCTCTTTCGATTTTTTTCTTCTAAAACACTATGCGCAACATTTGACCCGACAATAGGTTAAGATACGATACGCAATTATTGCCAGAAAATCGTGAAACCGATTTTCTGAAATAATATATGCCTAACTGCAATTTTGCAGAACTCATACAATCCAAAACACCATAATTGTTCGATGCTTTGTGAGATATGTCAACAAAAAAGAGTGTTTTGTCAAGAAAAATTTCTCCGCCCCGCTCCGGAGTGTGTATTGGCAACAGCGGCCTCGGAATCAGGCCAGATTGGCGAAACGCCCAAACGATTGAATGGGCTGTCTTTAAGGTTCAATCGCGCCCAGGAGCCTATACAAGCAAAAAGGCCGGTTTTTTAAGACCGGCCTTTCTTGTTTACTCGGTAACCACTTGGATTGTTTTAGAATTGATACTTCAGTCCCATGCTGACCCAGGTTTCGTCTTTGTCGGGGTTCACCGATTTATCCATTGTGACCTGGTGATAAACGCCCGGGGTCAGAACAACGTTCTGGGCCAGGTCAATGTTGGTCGAGATGCCAAAGACCGCATTGGACCAGTCGTGATCTACGTTCGCGCCGTTCGGGCCGACGCCGTCATTCCAGACCGCCTCGGCATGAAGATTCAGGACCTGCTCCGGCGTGTCGGGCAGAATCCCCCCGACGGTCCACGCATAATCCAGCATGAAAATGTGCGCAAAGCCCGAAGCCGTACCGCCCGAAGGAGACCTGGCTCCGACCATCGAGCCGCTCTCCGACGGCCACAGCTTCACAAGGACGTAGCTGGGAACGATCCCCGCCGAGCACATCTTCGGCAAGGAGACAATCGCATGCACTTCCTGCAGGTCGGCCATGCCGGAACTGAGGTCCGGGTAGTTGTAATAGACCCACCCCAGCCTGTACTGGACGTCCCCATCAAGCATACTGTTGGCATAATACAGGTTGTAGTCCCAGCGTTCGCCCTCTTCGTATCCGCTCGCATTGGCGTGGTGCCCAGTGACATTGACGCCAAGACCTGTGCCGAACAGATTCAGGTCGAGACTGGGATGAATGGCGCTCTTGTCCCCATAAATATCGAAGCCCCGCCAGACGTACTTGCCCGACCAGGTCACGTCCACGTACCCGTGCAAATCGGTGTCCTGCGCCTGGGCC
>DATKWR010000392.1:0-4651 GCA_035529475.1 Sedimentisphaerales bacterium
CCCAGGACGCTTGCGGTCATTTCTCTATAGAATCGCGGGTCGTTCTGGGCCAGAATGTTGTTGTAGTCCACGTGCACCAGCTTGCCGGTCACACCAAAGGCATCGAGTATCGCGGCGGCGACGGGAAAAGCCCCCCAATCATCCTCGTCGTTGTAGTTGCCGTCGGAGCTAAAAGCGATTCTCCCCTTAAAATTTTTTCCGTCAAAAGGTCCGGCGTGCGTGCGCACGCTGCACGTCGAAACAAGAACGAGTGTGGTCGTCAACGTGGCAATTTTCATACGGAGTTTCATTCGCATCTCCTGCTCGTCCGACGAGCGCTTCAAGGCTTTGCCCTCAATAGTCGGCGAGTACGGAGCAGCCGCTTTTCGGACATTTTTTTACATTCATTTTGCTTTTGCGTCAACCATTCTTACGGCATAATAGTCTATACCCTTGGCATAGCAAGGCCATAACTCAGAGATATAAGGAGAACGCATCATGAACACGCGATGTTTCAATGTTCTCGCTGTTTTGTGCAGCATCAGTCTGGTTCCGGTCTGGGCGGGCAAGGCTGCAGCGAGCCAGGACCGGAACAAGCCGCCGGCCAAAGTTTACGTTCCCTACAAAGAGCTTACAGACGTTTTCGAGAAGGAACAGCAGGGCGTTTTTTTGCCCTACAAGGAGTTCGAGAGGCTTTGGCGCGCCGCCCAGGGCAGGCCGCAGGCCGTCCTGGAAGCGCCCTTCGAGTATCTCATCAGCACGGCCCGATTCAGCGGCACCGTCAAGGAGGAAGTTGCAACGTTACGGCTTGAGCTGACCCTCGACATTCTCGGTGAAGGGTGGGTCCAGGTGCCTCTCGGTCTGAGCGAGGTGGCCGTTGCTGAAGCGACAATACTCGATGCCGACAGCGCGAAGATCGTCCCTTTGTTGCGCGTCGCGAACGGCGAGTACTTTTTTGTCACCAGGGGCAAGGGCCGGTACGTGCTGGCGCTGGATTTTGTCCGCCAGCTCGAAACGCAGCCGGGCCTGGCGGTTCTGAAGTACCGCATCCCTTCGGCCGCCATCACCACCCTGGAGCTGCTCATCCCACAGGAGAACCTGAAGGTGGACGTGCAGCCGATGCTGGCGGCGACTACGTCACAGGTGGATCTCGAGGGCGCCAAGGCGACCCGGCTCCAGGCGTTTCTCGGCTCGGCAACGGACATAAACCTGAGCTGGAAGCCCAAGGCCGAAGCCGCCGCGGAGCTGAAGCCCGTGATTGTCTGCGAACAATTCCAGCACGTCAATATCGCCGAAGCCCTGGTCAGTCACCAGGTGACGCTGGACTACACTATCCACCGGGGCCGGGTCGATTCCTTCACCCTGCAATTGCCCGGTGAGTTCCGCGTCAGCGACCTGAGCGGGGCCAACATCGCCAGATGGGACATCGAGGCGCCGAACGAGCCGGCCGGCCGGCAATTGCTCAAGGTCAAGCTGTTTTCCCCGGCACAAGAGAAGTACTCGCTGACGGTCAAAATGGAACGTTTCCTGCAGGACCCGAAGCTGCGGATCCCGCTTTCCGCCATTGTCACCGAGCAGGCATTGAGACAAAGCGGCCTGATTGGGATCACGTGTTCGCCGCGCCGGTCCGTCCGGCTTGAGGAGATCACGAACCTGGCCAGAGTCGATACGGGACAACTGCCCGGCCATCTGCAAAACCAGCCTCGCGTCACGGCGTACCGTTTCATCACGTCCGACTACGGGGCCACTATGGCCATCGAAACAACCTCGCCGCGAATCACGGTCGATCAGCGCTGGATGCTGAGCGTTGACAGCGACCGGCTCCGGCTGCACGGCAAAATCCACTACAACATCGAGCGCACGGGCATCTTCGAGCTGAACATGGATTTCCCGGAGCCGTGGGAGATCGAAACGGTCGGCCCGGACCAGCTCGTTGACGATTATCAACTGACCGGCGATGGCGCCAGCCGCACCCTGCATATCCTGCTCAAAAGAGAAATGATTGGCGACTTTGAGCTGACGCCCACGGCCCGCGCCGAAAGGGCCGAGCCTCAGCAGCCGGTGAATTTTGTCCTTCCCCTGCCCGAGGCCAAAGACGTGCAGCTTGCCGAAGGCCAGCTCGTGCTGTTGCTGGCCGAGCAGCTCCAGGCCCAGGTGCAGCAGGCCAATCAACTGCAGGCCATTGCGCTGAGCACCGCGGAGATTTGGACAACCCTCCCGGGCGTCTCGCCGGCGATGGCGTTCGAGTTTCGCGCCGTGGAGCGGCAGCGCAGTGCCGGAGCAACGTTCGAGGTCAGCCTCAAACCCGCGCAGGTATCGGCGACCGTCCACCGGCTTGTGAACATCCAGCCCGGCTCAATCGAGCAGGAAGCGGTCATCCAGTATCAGGTCCGCTATGCCCCGCTTGACACATTCTATTTGAAAATGCCCGCGGGGCTGGCCGATTCCGAGGTACAGATAAGCGGAGCGAACATCAAGGAAAAGCCCCGCATAGACGAGCTGCCCGCCGACCAGCTCGGCGAGGCCGCCGATCCGAACGCCGACGGTGTTAATTGGGCGTACTACAAGATCGTGCTGCAATCGGCTCTGACCGGGCGTTACGACCTTGTGGTGCAGGTGCGTCAGCCTTTCCAGGCCGGTGCGGGCGGAGGAGCCGCGACGGTCAGGGTCGAACCCATCCTGGCCGCAGGCAGGCTCTCCGACCAGAACGGCCATATCGCCATCGCCAAAGCCCAGACGCTGGCCATCGGCGAGCCGGTCATCGAGAACCTCATACCCGCCGACGCCGGAAGTCCCGCCGACCTGCCCTATCAGCGTCATCGGGCGATTGCCTCGCTTGCCTTCAAGTACAACGCTCCGCCGTTCGGATTGTCCCTGCCCGTGATCGTGCAGAAAGAGGCCACGGTCTTCACAACGATAGTCAACGGAGCGATCATCGAACAGGTGCTGGCCCGCGACGACATGCTGAACACCCACGCGACGTTCCTGGTGGCCACCAGTCAGGGCGACAGGCTGCCCGTTACGCTGCCTGCGAACGCCGAGCTTACCGCCGTGCTGCTCAACGGCAATGAAACCCCCGTAGAGAGAGGTCTGTCCGGCGACGAGCTCATCGTGCGTCTGCCGCCCTCGGCGGGGCAGATATCGAGATTCATTCTTGAGATTTCGTACGGTCTCAAAGATGTTTCAGCATTCAACCTAACCGCGCCGGCCCTGGCACGGGACGTCCCGGTCCAGCAGACTCTGTGGCGGTTGTGGATCCCGGAGGATTATTGTCTCCTGTGGCACGACAGGGTGTTTTCACAGGTGGAATCCGGCAGCAGCGGGTATGTTCTTCAGCACTTGAGGATGAACCAGCCCGGCGAAGTCACATTCAAGCTGCCCGGCCAGGGCAGGGCCTTCAATTTCACCCGCCAGGGGGCACCGGGTCAGCTTTCCGTGATGGTGGCCGGCAAGGAAGTGGTCAGTGTCGTTGTCTGGGCGCTGATTATCGCGGCCGGCGTGCTGTGCCTCAAGCTAACGGGATTCCACCGAGTCCTTATCATCCTGACGGTGGCACTTGTAGCAGGCGTGGCTCATTTGTTTGCCCCGCTTCTGGTCGATCACATCCTCGGTGTGGGCGTATTCGCAGCGATTCTCGTTCTGCTGCTCTGGCTCGCACAGTGGGTGTACTCGCGATTTCCTCAACTGCGGCAACAGGTCGCTGAAAAGAAACGCCAGGCCGGGGCCCAAAAGCAACAGAAAAAGAATGGGACCCGGCAGGAATCGGCAGTTCCCGGCAAGGAGCAGAAGAAACAGTCAAAACAAGACCAGGAGTAGCATTATGAAATATCCTGTGCTATGGCCGAGAACCCGGCAATCGGCGAATCGGCAAAGTGGGATGGGGCTTGCCCCACCAGCGTTGAATCGGGGGGCTAAAGCCCACCCTATATTCTGCGTTGCAGCTCTGATGGCTGTGTGTTGTCTGGGTTCTTCAGCGCTTGCGGAAGAAAGCCGCCCGGATATTTATGTCCCGTACGAGGACCTGGCCCGGCTGATCGAGCCGGCGGACAAGGCGGTATTGATGGATCGCGCGGAATTTGAGGCGTTGCTGGTTGCCGCCGAAGCCAACGCGAAAGATTCCGGCACAATCGAGCTGGGCCAGGTGCTGGAGGGCAAGTACCGCGCGGAGGTCGAAGAAGACAAGCTGACGTTGACCGGCACGCTGGAGGTCGTCTCTTTGGGCAAAGGGCCGGTCGCCGTACCGCTTGCCTTCGGACAAGTCGGACTGACGCAGGTGCTGCTCGACGGCAGAGGCGCGCCGTTGGGATATGACCAGCAGGGCAGGCTGACACTGATCGTTGCGAACAAGGGAAACCACCGGCTCGATGTCGCAGGCACGGCCAAACTCAAAGAGCTATCCAGCGGCGGGATGCAGTTCGGCATATCGCTGCCCGCCGCGGTGGCCGGTAACATGATCCTCAGCGCCCCGGGGGACCTGGAAATACACGCGGGCGTCCCCGTATCGCAATCGCATTACGATAAGCAAGCCGACCGGACGAGCGCCGAGCTGACTCTCGGAGGCATGGACAAGGTGACGGTCGTTTTGTTAGGCAACGGCAGGCAGCAAGAGGAGGACGCGATCTTGTTGGGCGAGTCGGCTGCGACGGTACATTTGACCCGCTCGCACCAGCAA
>DATKWR010000393.1:0-2909 GCA_035529475.1 Sedimentisphaerales bacterium
CTTTTTTCGTTACGCTTGCACATCAAGTTGCACAATCGTGTAGCTATTGAAGACCGTACGTTACGGCGAGATGAGAAGACGCTGAATGGTGGCAGATGAGATAGACATACTTGGTGGAAAAGGTGCCATCTACAGACGTGGCAAATACTGGCAGTTTCGCATGTGGCTTGCTGGCGAAGCGAAATACGCTCGAAAAAGTCTTCAAACAACCCACAAAGACACCGCAATCTTGCGGGGTGAAGAGTTTTTGTCAATCCCAGTGTAAAATGGGTCAGGTTCCCGGAGTACTAGCGGCCACTTTTTCGGCGCCTTGGCTCGTGTGCTCCCCATTTAGCTGACGCGTGGCAAGGCGCGCTGGCCGCAGGCCAGCACTTCTGATTGTGGTTTTCGGGGTTTCAGCTTCCGGCTTTACGGCTCTGGCGCAGGCGGAAGCTTTCACCATTCATTTCCAGGATATGTACATGATGGGTCAGGCGATCGAGGATGGCGCCTGTGAGGCGCTCCGATCCGAAGACTTCGGTCCATTCATCGAACGGCAGGTTGGAGGTGATAATAATTGACCCGCGCTCGTAACGCTGGGAGATGACTTCGAACAGCAACTCGGCGCCGGTTTTGCTGAGGGGAACGAAGCCGAGTTCATCAATAATCAACAGGTCCTGACTGACCAGCAGCTTTTGCAATCGTTGTAAGCGCCGTTCATCTGCGGCCTCGATCAGTTCGTGCACCAGTGCAGCGGCGGTTGTGAAGCGGACTTTAAGGCCTTTCTGACAGGCCGCCAATCCCAGCCCCAGTGCGACGTGGGTTTTTCCGGTCCCACTCGGCCCCAGCGCGATGACATTCTGGCGTTGCTCCACGAACTCGCAGCGGGCCAACTGCATGGTCAGAACCTTGTTCAACGACGGGATGACCTTGTAGTCGAAGCTGTCCAGGCTTTTGGTCGCCGGGAACTTTGCAGCTTTGATCCGCCGTTCGATCATCCGCCGTTCACGCTCTATCAGTTCCAGTTCACACAGCCGCAGGAGATATTGGATATGGTCTTTGTTCTCCGCCGCACATTGTTGAGCCAGCTTGCCGTACTCGCTGTAGAAGGTTGGTAAGCGGAGCTGTTTGAGATGGTGCTGTAGCAACACCTGTGGGGCATCGCTCATGCCGTCCTTCCAGACATCAGTACAGCGTAACTGGCAGGCTTTGTCGTCTCGACCGCCGCTTTCGGCAAATAGGGGTAGATGTCGAGATCCAGCCGTGGCGGGCGCTTCTCAATCCGGCACAGGATGAGGTGCTTGACGGCATCGTAGCCGATGGCACCCAGGTCCAGGGCCTGCCGGATTGCGCCATGGACATGACCCATCTCAAAAGTCTCCAGCAGGCGCAGGACTTGCACATACTCTCGTTTGCCCTTCTTTCCCATCCGTGCTTCCAGCAACCGATGCAGGGTCGCAAACTCTCCCGGAAGATCCCAGCCCTGGAGCGGTGCCGCCTGATCCAGAGCGCCGACCTTCTGTTCCAGCAGTGGCAGGTAGTGCATCGGATCGAAGATCATGTCCTCCTTCTCGTAGGACCGACGATGGCGGGCGATCACGTCAGCGCCACAGCCGATGACAACCTCGTGGACATAACCACGCACCTGCACTTCGTGATGAGCAAAGGCGACAGGCACTGAGTAATCATTATTGCGGTAGCGGACCATCGAGATCGATGTTGCCCTGGTGCACACTTTCTCGCAGGCGTCATAAGGCGTGGGTGGCAGCGCCATCAGCGCCTCCAGGTCGCGCATCAGACGGTCGCCGATACTCTCACAATGACCCCGTACAATATCGTCCTGGCGCTTCAGGCATTGCTCTTCCAGCCAGACGTTCAAGGCATCGAAGTTCTCAAACCGGGGGGCCGGAACCAGGAAGTTCCGCCGTCCATAGCCGATCACGCCCTCAACATTGCCTTTGTCGTTGCCCTTGCCGGGGCGGCCGAATTTATCCCCGAACAGATAATGTGATTGCAACTCTGAGAAGGTTCTGGTCCGTTCCCGCTTTCCATCGCCGCAAATCTTTGCAACGGCAATTGTGGTGTTGTCGTAGAGTGCCGACAAAGGCACGCCGCCGAAGAATGCAAAGGCCGCGTTGTGACCATCGCAGAATGCTTCTGTCGTCTCGGCCGGATAGGCCTTCATGAAGAATGCATCGGAATGCGGTAGTGACATTGCAAAATAGTGCAGTTTGCGCTCGACACCGCCAATCACGCCAAGCGTCTCGCCAAAGTCAATTTGAGCGTGACCGGGGACATGAATCAGCGGGACAAACACTTCCCGGGTCCGGCGCTGCTTCTCACGCACATAATCCGTGACGATGGTGATACCACCCGCAAAACCGTGCTCATCCCGAAGTCGCGCATGGATGCGCTTGGCTGTATGCCGCTGCTTCTTGATAACCCGTTTGTCGTCTTCCAGGATCTGATCGATGATCGGAATGAACGCATCAAGCTTGGGCCGTCGTGGCCGAGAAACTCTCCGATAACCTGGAGGCACCGAATGCTTCAGGATCTTGGCCACCGTCTTGCGGTCAATCCCGAATAGACGTGCCGCAGCACTATTGTTCATCCCATCAACATGGCACGCCCGACGCACCCGGCTGTACAAATCCACAGAATACATCTCCCCACCCTCCGCTCATCAGCTTCAGGTGTCAGATTGCGGAATTTTACTCCGCGACGGTCAGATTACCCAACCGATTCCATGGCCATTTTGTCTCCGGGATTCACAGACGTAAGCTGTTAAAACGGCTCGAACAATGAGGGCGTTCAAAGCCTGACTTTGAACGCGCATGCTGATTCAGCGTTATTGTGCATGATGTTCAGATGCCAATCACCTTTTTCCTGCGAGATTTTAGGCATATTAGCTTCGCATTTTTAGAACTTAA
>DATKWR010000394.1:0-12614 GCA_035529475.1 Sedimentisphaerales bacterium
GCTGTCCCAACCGCGCCGACGATAATCCCATCCAGGTTGCACTGCGCCCACCGCCACGAAGGGGGCAGATTGCGTGCAAATGTCCCCCAGGTGATCACGACGATGCTGACTCCAATCGAGACCAGGCCGTGCCACAGACGAAGCCGGACGCGCAGGAATGACAGGATAAACAGGCCCAGAAGCGCCCCGCCAAAGATTCCTGAAATCTGCCACCAGACATCTAAAATGCTCCTGGCTCGAATCATCAGCAGGGCGGCGCCGGTTCCAAGCAAGCCCCACACGACGGTTGCCAGGCGCAGGAATATGATGCTGGCCCGCTCTGAAATGTTGGGGTTGAGATACCGCTTGTGGAAGTCCAGCAGCAGAACCGTCGCCGAGCAATTGAGCGCCGAATCCACCGTGCTCATCGCCGCGGCGATAATGGCAGCGATGATCAACCCTCTCAAACCTATGGGTACTTCCGTTGCGATATAGAAGGGGAAGACTTCGTCGCCTTTTGTGATGCCTTCGCCGAGTGCTTTTCCGGCCGGCGAGTAGAAGGCAAAAAGCGCAGTTCCGATGTAGAGAAAAATCGCCGTCAGGGGGATGTAGATCAGCATTGCAATCCAGATCGAGCGCTTCGCCTCGCGCACGGTGGGGACGGAACAGTATTTCTGCACGTAGTTCTGGTCGGCGAGCAGACCCCGCAGGTTTTCGGTGATTCCATAGATGATCATGACCCATATCGTGCGGGACGACAGGGACAAATCCCAACTGCCGAAGTTGAACTTGTCGGCGTCGAAAGCGGACCGCATCAGGTGATTCGGCCCGCTGAATACGCTGATAGTCAGGCTCACGGCGCAGAACAAGGCCCCGGCAATCATAATTACCGATTGCATGACGTCCGTCCAGATCACCGCCTCCATGCCGCCGAGGAGCGTATAAACGATGGTGATCAGCCCAATGATAATGATGACAATGGCGATATTCCACGGAACGAATGTGCTCAGCAGCAAGCTGGCCAGGTACAGGATGACGGCGACGCGTCCGATCATATACAACACGAAGGCAAATGCGGCATAGATGCGTCCCCAGGAACCGAGTCTGTCTTCCAGAAATGAATAGACGGAGATCAGCCGGGTTTCTCGATAGTAGGGCACGGCGTATCTGCACACCAGCCAGGCTACCGGGAAGATGCACAGCGAGAAGATGATCGGATGCCAGTTGGCATCGAAGGCTTTGCCCGGCGTGGCGATGTAGGAAATGCTGCTGGTATAGGCGCTCATCACGGCCAAGCCGGCCGCCCAGGCGGGAATCGTGCGGTCGGCGACCATGAATTGTTCCGCCGTGCGGCACTTTCGTTTGTAATAGATACCCATCCCGATGAGTACGCAACTGTAAAGCGCCAATATCCCGATATCGATGGTTCCAAGATTTCCCTGCATTAGTCCCGGCCTTATCCAGGCTCGCCCTGATTCTTCTGAAGAATTCCAAGTTCTGCGAGGCGCTTGTGAATCACGTCGCGCTCTGCGCCGCGAAAACGGTGAAACGGCTCAGCCAGAAAGTCATTACAGATGCCCATACACGAAAGGGCGCACTTGAGCCCCTTGAGAAAGCTCGACTCATAGCGCCCGACGTTATAGAGGGTTGCGCTGATTTGCATAACCTTGTTGTGCAGGGCTTCCATCGTCTGCACGTCCTTTGAGCTGGCTGCATTGTAAAGATTGACGTAAAGCCGTGGAATGAGGTTGGCGCCGCCGCAGACGCCGCCGTGCGCGCCCATCAGGACGGCCTCGGCCAGCAGCTCCTCCGGGCCCATCAGAAGCGAGAAGTCCGGGTGGTCTCTCAACTGGGACTGGAGCTGGTGAAAATAGGACATGTTGCCGGAACTGTCCTTCAAGCCTACCACACCGCTAATGTCGGCTGCCGCTCGCACGGTCTGAGGTTCGAAGAGGGCCTTGGTGTAGCGCGGCATGTTGTACAGGAACAAGGGCAGCGGCAGCTCGGGCGTCAGATGCTTGAGGTACTCCAGCAGTTCGGGCTGGCCCGCCGGGAAGTAATAGGGCGGCGCCAACACGACGGCCTGGGCGCCGGCGTCCTTTGCCTTGCAGGCCATATTGACCGATTCGGTGAAGCACGTGTCGGTGATTCCCACCAGCACGGGGACCCGCCCTTTGACCTGGCCGCAGACGCGCTCGATAAGCTCATGGCGCAGCCGGTGGCTCAGGCTTGGCGCTTCGCCGGTTGTGCCCAAGATAAACAGCCCATGAACGCCGCCGGCAAGAACGTGCTCGATCAGCCGCTCCAGACCGGCTACGTCGAGGCTGTCGCGGTCCAGAAGAGGTGTCACCAGAGGCGGTATGATGCCTCGCAACGGCTCTGGCAAAATGTTCGCGTTCGATTCCATGTTCAGCAACTCTCCACAAGGCAGCCTGCCCGGACTCAAAATTCGTGGCTGGATGTAGTATAATTGCTTCTATGAGTTTATCTCAAGAAATAAAGAGAAAGGCCATCGAGTTAGGCTCCGACCTGGTCGGTGTCACGGATGCAGCCCCAATAGACACCAATCAGGCGGAAATCTTTGCTCAGTGGCTGCGCTCGGGCTTTGCGGGCCGAATGCAATACATGCACCGGAACCTCCAGAAGCGCTTCGCCCCGGCCAGGCTGCTGCCAAATGCAAGGTCGGTCATCGTGGTCGGCCTCAACTATACCTTGCCCCGACAAAAACTGCCCCGCGCAGCCGGTGCGGCAGACAGAGTCGCCCGCTATGCCCAATATGAAGATTATCATCCGTTTATGAAAGAGCGATTGGGCAAGCTGGTCGATTTCATAGCGCTGCGTGTCGGAGGCGACTTCAAGTTCAAGGTATGCGTTGACTCGGTGCCTCTGGCCGAACGGGCCCTGGCGGTCAGGGGGGGACTCGGCTTCATCGGGAAGAACCACATGCTCATCAATCCCGAGCTCGGCTGCGAGATCTTCCTGGGCGAGATTATCACCGATTTGGAGATACCGCCGGACCTTTCCCCAGTTAGGGCCGGATGTGCCGACTGCACGAGGTGCCTCGATGCCTGCCCGACGGGCGCTCTGAGGCCCGATGGACAATTCGACGCCGGAAGGTGCATCAACTATTTGACGATAGAACATAAAGGCCCGATCTCACCCGATCTGGCCCGCAAAATTGGCGAGCGGCTCTTTGGCTGTGATGAATGTATTCTTGCGTGTCCCTATCAGAACGCCGCGCCGGCTTGCAGAAACAAACAGTTCAAATTCTACCCCGACAGAGCCGAACTTGACCTGCATGAGGTCTTGACTCTGACGGCCGAATCATTCGAGGCCCAATTCGCCGATTCTGTGATCAAACGGGCCGGTCTCGACGGCCTCAAGAGAAACGCCGCCATCTGCCTTGCCAACATGACCGGCCAGCCATGAGAGCGTCTCAGGCCTTCATGGAAATCAGGGGAAATCCAGGGACACCATTCATATTTGTTTTGCACTTGTGGCGGTGAGGCATTATGATGGGGCTATGGCGCGTTTGGCAAGAGTTGTGGTTCCGGGTGTGCCGCACCACCTGACGCAACGTGGGAATCGGCATCAGGCGACGTTCTTCAGCGACGCGGACTATCGCGCGTATCTGGAGTTGATGGCCGAATGGTGCGGGCGTTGTGGCGTGACGGTGTGGGCGTATTGCCTGATGCCGAACCACGTGCACCTGATCGTCGTGCCGGAATCGGAAGATGGGCTGCGGCGGGGGATCGGCGAGGCCCACCGGCGCTACAGCCGACGGATCAACTTCCGCGAAGGCTGGCAAGGTCACCTGTGGCAGGGCCGGTTTGCCTCTTTCCCGATGGACGAGCGATACCTGATGCTGGCGGCCCGGTACGTAGAATCGAACCCGGTGCGCGCGAAGTTGTGCCGGTTGCCGTGGCGCTGGCGCTGGTCGAGTGCGGCGGCGCACGTGAGCGGGCGCAGCGATGGGCTGGTGGACGTCGCGCCGTTGTTGGCGCGTGTGGAGGACTGGCGAGAGTATCTGGCAACAGGACTGAACGCGGACGAGCTCGCCTTGCTGCGCCAGCACGAACGTACGGGACGCCCCTTGGGGGGCGAGACGTTTCTTAAACGCCTGGAGCGTAAACTCGGGCGTCTCTTACACAAGAAGCCACCCGGCCGAAGGCCAAAAAAGGAAAAGAAATAAGTATGATGTCCCCAGATATCCCCCAGCAGCACTCGCTCGGAAAGCCTTTCGATGCGGACGTACTGGGCGGAGCTGTCCCCCGCCGCAGCCAGCAACCCTGGCATAAGCAAGCCAAGATAGATAGCTTTAATCATTATCGCCTTCCACTGATAGCGCAAGTGCAATAACTCTATCACTAACGCCGCGGTTTCCAAAGCTGTTTTTCAGCAGCTCTGCCACTTTGCTCAGAATTGCCGGCGATGAGCTTTCTGGAGGAAAAGCAACAAAGAGTGCAGATTCCTGAACAAGATGTCGAAGAATGTGATATAGTCGGAAATATTACAGCTTCTGATAGGGATTAACAGAATGCGACGAGAATTGTTTACGGTCGGGTACGAAGGTACTACCATTGAGGACTTCATTGACAGTTTACGGGCAAACAACATTAGTTGTGTCCTTGATGTAAGGGCTCTTCCTCTGTCAAGAAAACCCGGCTTCTCCAAGACCCAACTGGCTGGAAGGCTCACGCGCGAACAGATTGGCTATGTTCATCTCCCTGAGCTGGGGACTCCAAAGGATATCAGAGACAAGCTCAAATTGACCCGCAATTACTCGATTTTCTTTGACAAAATGGAGAAATATCTTGCTGACAAGGAGGATGCCATCCGGCAAGCCTATGATCATGCTATGAATACTCGCTGCTGTCTTATGTGCTTTGAGCGTCTCGCAGACCAATGTCACCGCAAGATAGTAGCGGAAAAGATCAGGACTACAAATGGAGATGACCTTCAAATAACACATATTTAAGCTAAGCTGCGGAGGGAACATGGCGACACTTCTAACGAAGCGGGTTTTGATTACGGTTAAGGCCTACCCTAATCCGAGCAAGACGTATGGCGAGACAGTCTGTTGTGCCGGGATTGATGTAGAGACATTGCAGTGGGTGCGCTTGTATCCGGTACCCTATAGGGACCTCGACAGTTCCCAGAAGTTCAAGAAGTACACGATCATCAGTGTTCGATGCTGGAAAGCCCCCGATGACCACCGTGTCGAAAGCTACAAGATCGACATGAATAGTATGGAACCACTATCCCACCTCGATACGAAGCAAAAATGGGAGAGCAGAAAGAAGATTGTTGTTCCCACTGTTTCTTCATCATTTTGCAGTATCTTGGCGGATACTGAGAAAAACAAATCCCTGGGCGTTTTCAAGCCCTGTGACATCGGCTTCTTATGGCAAAAGGCCACATTGGAAAGCGAAGCCAAGAGAGAGTCATGTTACGCTCAGCTTTCTTTCTTTGATACGAAAAAGGGGGCAATTGAACAGATACCATTTTATTTCTACTACCAGTTCAAGTGTGGTGGTTGTCCGGATTGCCCCGGGCATAGATTATCCATAATAGACTGGGAGATTGGCCAAGCCTACAGAGACTGGCGTTTCAAATACAAGTCCCAAGAACTGTTGCTTCAGAAGATCAGGGAACGCTGGCTCGACCGGATATGTTCGGAGGAAAACGACGTGTACTTCTATGTGGGGAACATGAAACGCTTCCGAGACCATTTCATGGTCTTGGGAGTGTTCTATCCGCAAAAATAGATAGCGCGTTGGCGGCCATTGAAATCGCGTGAGATTTTTGAGCAAGCCGTTGTCGTGCCGGTTTTAAGTCCATTTGGCTGCCCCCTCTCGTTTTGGCCAAATCTGGGGCGGGGATAAAATGCTTGCCTGGCAGAGGCTTTGGGGCTACTATACGCTGCAACGATAAGAAATCTGGCATTTTTGGGACGACAAGGAGAATTAGAGTTATGGCAGTCAAAATTTACTATGAAAAAGATGCCCCGATAAGGGCGTTGAAGGGCAAGAAAGTTGCAGTTATCGGGTACGGCAGTCAGGGGCACGCGCACAGTCTGAACCTCCGCGACAGCGGCATCGAGGTGGCGGTCGCCGAGCTCAAGGGGACCGACAATTTCAAGCTCGCCCGCAAGCATGGCTTCAAGCCGACCGACATCAAAAAGGCCGTCAAGGGCGCGGCACTGATTATCGTGACCCTGCCTGATGAAGTTCAGGCCAAGGTCTATGCTTCTGATATTCAGCCGAACTTAGTTGCGGGCCAGACGCTCGGTTTTTGCCACGGCTTCAATATTCATTTCAAATACATCGTGCCCCCGAAGGACGTGAACGTCGTGATGATCGCTCCGAAAGGGCCGGGCCACCTGGTTCGCAGCGAATTCGAGAAGGGCGGCGGCGTGCCATGCCTGATCGCCGTCCAGCAGGACGCGACCGGCGACGCGAAGAAAATCGCTCTGGCCTGGGCCAACGGCATCGGCGGCGCCCGCGCGGGGATCATCCAGACCACGTACAAGGAAGAGACCGAAACGGACCTGTTCGGCGAGCAGTGCGTTCTGTGCGGCGGCCTGACCGCCCTGATCAAGGCCGGCTTCGAAACCCTGGTCGAGGCGGGGTATCAGCCTGAGATCGCCTACTTCGAGTGCATGCACGAGGTCAAGCTCATCGTCGATCTGATGTACCAGGGCGGGATGAGCTATATGCGATACAGCATCTCGAACACCGCCGAGTATGGGGACCTGACGCGCGGGCCGAGGATTATTCCGAAGCAGACCAAGGCGGAGATGAAGAAAATACTCGCGCAAATCACGTCGGGCAAGTTCGCCAAAGAATGGGTGAACGAATATAAATCGGGGCTCAAGAAGTTCAACAAGCTGTACCAGAAGGACCACGGCAGCCAATTGGAGAACGTCGGCAGGAAGCTCCGTAAGATGATGAAGTGGATCCATGCGAAGGAAGTCTGAGGCATTTTGCCATGCGGCGGACAAAGCCGGATCAATTTGCACTTGCCCTGTGCCTGGTTTCCTTTTTTCTCCTGGCGGCTATGCCAGGGGGCTGCTCCGATGAGTCCCTGGGGCGGCGTCAGAATATCTTCGCGCTGGAGGAACTTTCCTTGCCCTACGACCATATTGCGGTCCAGGAGAGCCTGACGATTGACGCGCTGCCGAAGCTCCAGAGATTTGAGAGCGAACGCGGGCCGCTGCTCGGGGGCATCGAGGCGCTCAGCCAGGGCGAGAATATCGCGGTCACGCTGGGCCAGAGCAAAGATGGCCGCAAGACGTGGTTCAATATGGTGACATTCGACGAATACAAGTTGGATGTCCTGCGCAAGTATTTCTTCTGCGTCGATGAAGATGCGGCGCGTTTCCCGGCCCGTCTCAGGCGAGGTTTTCGGTTTGAGTGCGAAATGGTGCTGGACGAGCGGGTCCTGACTCAAACCTATCCGTCGGAAAACGCCACGCGCATCGCAATACTGCGGCACGTCCGGGAGAATCTCCGCAAGGACGTAGAGGAACTGGGCGCCGGCGACTCGCCCGCGCAGCCCAACAAGATGCTCAGCGTTTGCGGGATGCTCCTCAACCGGACGCTCGAGATGATTCTGTTGAAGCTTGAATCGTCGCCGGTGCTGGGCTCGAAGCTCGGCGAGGGCACGGGTGTCGATTTCGATCACGTCAATTTTGGCGCCGGCAAAGTCCTTATGGTCTTTCTGGATAACATGGTCGCGCTGAGAATCCGTTTCGGCGCCTTCGCGGATGCAAAAGAAAGCCGCCCATAGTCAATCGCAAATCATAACTGAACTTCTGCAAAATTGGAGTTAGGCATGCTTTTGGAAAGAAAAAATCTTCTCTTTCGCTTTCTTCTTTCTAAAAACACGATGCGCAACATTTGACGCGACAATAGATTAGGATACAACACTCAATTATTTTCAGAAAATCGTGAAACCGATTTCCTGAAATAATACATGCCTAACTCCAATTTTGCAGGACCCTTATCATAAATCAAAAGAGTGGGTCTGTAAGCCGAGTTTTGTCTCCCCCGTCGTTTTGCTCCGCAAAAGCGAAGCAACGGGGGCGGCGGCCATTTATCTTGACCGGCTGTTGCCAGCCGGCTCTGCCTTTCGGCACGCGACCTACCCGCCGGCCGAGCGGTAGGGGGCAACCCTGCGTGGTTGCCCAGGGCAGGCACATGGGCCTGCCCCTACGCTCATACTCGGGCCGAGTCGCCGGCTGCTTGGTCTTGCAGGCGGTGGGGTTTACCCTGCCGGCGCCGTCACCGGCGCCGCGGTGCGCTCTTACCGCACCATTTCACCATTGCCTGTTCCCCGAAGGGACATCGGCTGTGTATTTTCTGTGGCACTTTCCCGCGGGTCGCCCCGGGTGGCCGTTAGCCACCACCGTGCCCTGCCCTGCTCGGACTTTCCTCCGGTTCCCAGAAGGAACCAGCGGCCGCCCGACCCACTCTCTCAATTGATTATTTACTATTGATTATTGACAGTTGTTCAATTCAAAACCATTGTATCATGAAGTGGGGTATGATGCCAGATGAAACTCCACATCGGAGGAAAGTTCGTCATCTTACTACTTCGATGTGGTTCTTGAAGTTTTTGTCGTCGGTCTGGGGAAAGTCTCTTCTGAAATGGACACCCCGGCTTTCCAGGCGATTGCGGGCCGATTGGGCCATCAGCAGGCAGACGGTGAGCATATTCTGACATTCCCAGCCTTCGGGCGCATCGAAGATTTTGTCCATCACGTAGCGCTGCCAGAATCGGATAATCTCCTGGGCTTCCGCGAGCGGCTGGTCGCACCGAGTGATGCCGACGTTTCGCCACATCAGGGCCCGCAGCGAATTTCGGACGTCATCGGCGTCCAACTGCGTACGGTCTGAAGGAGGGATCTTATACGTGATCAGAGGGTGCTTGAGATGAGTGGCACTTGTTTTCTTGCTTTCTGCAACGGCCTGCCCCGCCATCTTGCCGAACACCAGCCCTTCGAGCAGCGAGTTGCTGCCCAGCCGGTTTGCCCCGTGCAGGCCGGTGGAAGCTACTTCACCGCAGGCATAAAGATTCTCAATGCTGGTTTCGGCCGAATGGTTCGTTTTCACGCCGCCGACCATGTAGTGGGCGCTCGGCCGAACGGGGATGAGGTCCTTCGTGATGTCGATATCGAAACTCTCAAGCAGCTCGTTGATCCAAGGGAAACGCCTGGCAAAATAGGCCTTTTCGAAGTGCCGGACGTCCAGATAGACGTGCGTGGCTTCAGTTTTCCTCATCTGGGACAGGATCGCCCGGCTGACGACGTCGCGCGGCGCAAGCTCGGCGGCTTCGTTGTAGTCTTTCATAAAACGGCAGCCCTTATTATCCACCAGGACCGCCCCCTCGCCTCGGAGCGTCTCGGTAATCAGGGCCCTTGTGGCGCCTGCGATATAGAGCGTGGTGGGGTGGAACTGGACGAACTCCAAATCGCGCAGCACGGCTCCGGCCCGGTAGGCCATGGCGATGCCGTCCCCGGTGGCGCCTTCCGGGTTTGTCGTTTCGCGATACAGCCGGCCCGTCCCTCCGGTGGCCAGGATCGTGTTGGCCGCCCAGATGATCTGCGGCCCCCTCTTTTGGTCGAAACCGATGATTCCCAGGCATTGGTCATCGTCATTGGTGAGCAAGTCGATTGTATAGAAATTCTCCAGAATTCTTATGTTCGGGTCTTGTCTGACTTTTCTTATCAGCGCCTCGGCAATGACCCTGCCGGTTTCGTCGCCGTGACCGTGTGCGACACGGGGGTAACTGTGCCCGCCTTCGAGAGTCATGGCGATATGGTTCTCGACGAGGTCGAACTCCGTGCCCCACTGGAGCAGTTGCTCTATCAGCTCCGGTCCCTGGCGAACGACCAGATCGACGACCTCTTCGTCGCATATCCCGCAGCCGGTGTTGAGGGTGTCGTTAATGTGCGACGCGAACGTGTCGGCCTTATCCAGCACCGAAGCAATCCCGCCCTGAGCCTTGAATGTGTTGCTGCTTTCGACGGTCCCTTTACAAACCACAATGACGCTGTGGCGCCCGGCGGCTTCAATGGCGGCCCGAAGACCTGCAATGCCGGCCCCTATCACCAAGCAATCGGTAAAGAGCTGGTGTGTGGAGATGGAGTCAATATTGACCAGATAACGTCTGAATTCGGATTTGTCGGTCATGATTTTTGCGGTTCAATTGCGTTTAACGGGAAGGGTTCACTTACGCACCAGGGCGACGTCGCCCGTGAACAATCTGTCGTCATTGGCATACTTCAGGATGAAGGCGCGGAGCTCTTTGGTCGAAGCCGTCAGAACGAGTCTATCGCCGACAAACGTGTGCTTGACCGCCTCGGGCTCTTCCGTCAGCAGATCTTTCATTTCGGACTCAAACATCAGTTGCATCTTCAACGTGGGTTCTATGGAGTCTATCTTCAGGAAGGTATGTGCCGGTATCAGGAAAAAGGCGTTGTAAGGCCAGGCCGTTTTGGCCGGATCGTTCACGTCTGAGGGCATCTCACTTGGATAGACGTCCATAAAAAGTTTGTCTTGCAGCTTCACGAGCCGCGCCACAAACGAACCTTTCTTGCCTTCCTCATCCGTGAAAATCAATTTATACGCGTTCTTCGGCTCGTTAATGTCGCCAAACTCCCACGTGCTATGGGGGCTATTGGCATCGTCGATCCAGGTGCCCAACAGCTTCTTTTCAAACGTAGTATCTTCCTCGGAAAAGAGCGGATGCAGCGATATGACGGGCACACAGCCGCTCGCCAGCACGGCCAATACATAATAAAGAAGTTTCTTGTGATTCATGGTTAGTCTCCTTTGAAGGTTGACTATTCTGCACGAACTTCCTATCTATTGTCCTTGATTGTCTGTGATTGACCCTCGATTGTCAACCGCAAAGAGGACAAAGCACGTTGGATATAAACTTGTTTGGCTGGGTTGTGATTGCCGTCTCGGCGGTCGTGGTGGGAGTGAGCAAGACCGGAATGCCTGGGCTGGGGATCCTGCCTGTGCCCTTGATGGCGTTGGCTTTTTCGACGCGAGAATCGACCGGGTTATTGCTTGGCCTTCTGATTCTGGCGGACTTGTTTGCGGTCACGTACCACAGGCGCAATGCCCGATGGCCACTTGTGCTCCGGCTGCTGCCGGCGGCTCTGGCGGGAATCGTGGCGGGGTACTTCGGATTAAGGGTTATCAACGACCAGCAGCTCAAGCCGATCATCGGCGGCATCGTCCTGGTCATGCTGGGTCTCAATTACTGGCGCACGAGAGCCGGGGGCGAAGAGGCGCCGATCCCGGCGCAATGGTGGTTCGCCGTCGCTCTGGGATTCATGGCGGGGGTCACGACGATGATGGCCAACGCCGCAGGGCCGGTGATGATCATTTATTTGCTGGCTATGCGGTTGCCCAAAGTCGAGTTTGTCGGGACCAGCGCGTGGTTCTTCTTCGTCGTGAACTGGCTCAAGGTCCCATTTAGCGCGAACCTGGATTTGATGACGGCCGAATCCGTGAAGCTCAACCTGACGATGCTGCCGTTCATTGCGGCTGGGGCCCTGCTGGGAATATTGGTCCTAAAGCGGATTCCGCAGAAGGCCTTTACCATGATCGTGCAGATTCTGGCGGCCGTCGCGGCCGTCAGACTCCTGTTTTAGCCTGGGACCCTCGTGAAATGGGCAGCGCGAGATTGGTTTGCAAAGTCGTGGAAAAAGCGCGATGATTTAAGCTATGCCTGGACGGAAGAACAACGACGAACTTGCCGCCGGTCGGGAGCGGATGCTCAGGTGGGACCTGCGAGGGCGCGATATTACCGATTCTCGGGTATTGGCTGTAATGGCGGAGGTTCCAAGGGAGCAATTCGTCCCGCGTTCGCACCGGTCGCAGGCTTATAGCGACGGCCCGCTGCCGATTGGCTGTGGACAGACGATCTCTCAGCCGTATATTGTAGCTCTGATGACTCAGGAACTGCGGGTCAATCGAAGCTGCCATGTACTTGAAATCGGGACGGGCTGCGGCTACCAGACGGCGGTCCTCAGCAAGCTGGCGAAGAAAGTTTTTACCATTGAGAGATTCAGCGAGCTGGCCGAATCGGCTCAGGTGACTTTGGGCGGATTAGGTATCAGCAATGTTGAATTCCATGTTGGCGACGGCGGTTGCGGCTGGCCTGAGTCCCGATTGCCGAAATCGGGATGTTTCGACAGAGTCATGATTACCGCCGCCGTGCCGGCGGTCCCTGAGCCGGTGGCAAGCCAGCTTCGCGATGGCGGCTTGATCGTTGCCCCGGTCGGCGCCACAGGAGTGCAGGAGCTGGTCGTCTGCGAAAAAAAGGCGGGCAAGCTCATGGAAAGAACCATCTGTGACGTCCGATTCGTTAAGCTGGTCGGCAAATACGGATTTGAGGCATAGCAGAGGTTGAAAATCGAAAGTCAAGAATCGAAATTCGAGATTACTCTTTCAACGCCGGTGCAATTCCTCAAAGGTGTCGGGCCGGTCCGAGCCGAGGTCTTTTCGCGGTTGGGGGTCGAGACGGTAAGGGATTTGCTGGAGTATTACCCGCGCGACTGGAATTTCGTGCCGGAGCCGACCAAGATAGGACAAATCCGGCCCGACCAGGAAGTC
>DATKWR010000395.1:0-5432 GCA_035529475.1 Sedimentisphaerales bacterium
GATGGCGGGGCACCTGCTGCGCTCGACCAAGAGCGACAAGGTGAAGATACTGTCGCTGCTGGGGGCCGGGGTCGGTTGTCTGGTCGTGGGCCTGATCTGGAGCCTGGCATTTCCGATCATCAAGCATCTATGGACGAGTTCCTTCGTGCTCTATTCGGGCGGCTTCTGCTACCTGTTGCTGGCCCTGTTTTACCTCGTGATAGACGTATGGGGCCTGAAAAAGTGGTCGTTCGGGTTTGTTGTTATCGGGGCCAACGCAATTGCAGTGTACATGGCAACCCACCTGATTAGTTTTCGAAATATTGGCGGCGTTTTCGTGAACGGCCTCAAGCCGCACACCGGCAATTGGTTTGCCCTCATTCAAGCCGTGGCGGCTTTCGCAGTCGTGTGGCTCATCCTGTTGTGGATGTACCACAAGAAGACATTCGTTAGAATCTAAAGCCCAAGGACCCATTTGGCGGCCGGATCCAGTGTCCTCTCGCCGGCGAGAGGGGGGCTTGTCATGGAATCCGTGAATCCTGCCCCTAACGGGATACGCCAAAGGGCGTTTTTCCGCAAAAAAATGGCTTTTCCTGCCGCGTTTTGCCCAGTTTACCATTGACCTTACGGCGAAAAATGCTATAATAAGAGAGTAGCTTTTTTTTAGTCTTTGCCCCTGCTTTTCTCTTCCTTCTCCCCCTCCCTCCGCAAAAAAGCAGGGGTTTTTTAAAGCGGCCCGTGAAGCGGCCTTGAATGCAGTTGTCTATCAGGCCAGACCCAACCGCTCGGCTTCGGCGTAAAGGCCGTAGTGCTTCATTTTTTTGAACAATGTCGTGCGGTTTATTTCGAGTGCCTTGGCGGTTTCCTGGCGGTTCCAGTGGTTGGCCTGCAGGGCCTGGCGGATAATGGTCTTTTCCGGCCCGGCGAGCGCCTCTTTGAGGTTCATCGGTTTGTACTGCCCCGTTTGCCGGCTCGGCTCCTGCTTGATCGTATCAGCCAGGTCTTCGGGCCCGATGAATTTGCTCTTGCTCAGCAGGACCGCACGCTCGATGACATTTTCCAGCTCGCGAACATTGCCGGGCCATACATAGCGCTCGAGATAAGCCATCGCCTCGTCGGTGATGCCGAGCTTGTCTTTGTTATGCTGCGCCGAGTACTTGCGCAGGAAATGTTCGGCCAGCAGCCGAACGTCGCCGACACGTTCGTTCAAGGGCGGCAGCTCTATTGTGACCACATTGATCCGGTAGTACAAATCCTCGCGAAACCGGCCCTGCTGGACTTCCTTATCGAGGTTGCGGTTGGAAGCCAGAATGATCCGCGTGTCCACCGTTATGGTTTTGTTGCTGCCGACCGGCTCGAACTGGCGCTCCTCCAAAACGCGCAGGAGTTTTGCCTGAAGGGCCGGGGAAGCATTGCCAATCTCATCGAGAAAAATCGTACCGCTGTCCGCTGCCAGGAATTTGCCCTCTTTGTTACTGACGGCGCCGGTGAAGGAGCCTTTGGCGTGGCCGAACAGCTCGCTTTCAAGCAGTGTTTCCGGCAGCGCCCCGCAGCTTACCTCGATGAACGGCTTATCCCGCCGGCCCGAACGATGGTGGATCACTCGCGCCAGCATACTCTTGCCCGTTCCCGAAGGCCCGGCCATCAATATCGTCGTCTTGCTGTCCGCGACGGCCTCGACGAGATCGAAGATCTTGGCCATTTTGTAGTTATGACTGATGATGTTTTCCAGCCGGTGCTTCTGATTGAGCTGCGATCGAAGGCTTTCGTTCTCGCTGATGAGCGACTGTTGTTTGATCGCTCTTTCGACCGCGAGGCGCAGGTCGTCATCGATGACCGGTTTTGTCAGGTAATCGTAGGCCCCCAGCTTTATGGCCCTGACCGCGCTTTCGATCGTGCCGTAGCCGGTTATCACAATGACCACGGTCTGGGGATATCTTTCCCTGATAATGTTCAGCAGCTCAAGGCCGTCTCCATCTGGAAGGTTCACGTCCGTCAGGACCAGGCAATAGCTTTCCTCTTCCAGCTCGGCCAGCGCGTCCTTTATCGTTTGAGCGCCACGGGTCCGAAATCCTTCGAGGGACAGGAATTCGCACAGCGAATCCAGTATGATCTTGTCGTCATCTATTACAAGAATGTTCTTGCGTCTCATAGAGCTTTCCCATCGAGTCTTCTTGCTTACTACCTTGTCACCGGCAGATACACGGTGAAAATGCTGCCCCCGTCGGGGGCACTTTCGGCGGTTATCCGGCCATGATGGCTTTCAAGGATGTCCCTGCATATCGCCAGGCCCAGGCCGGTTCCCTTGCCGCCGGTTTTTGTGGTGAAGAACGGTTCGAATATAGCTTCCGTATCCGCCGGCAAACCCGTTCCCGTGTCGCGGAACTCAACGGCAATGGCGTCCTCCGCCGTCAAACGGGTCGAGATTCGCAGCTCTCCGCCGTTCGGCATCGCATCCAGGGCGTTCCTGGCAAGATTGCAGAATACCTGAAAAAGGTTGCCGCTGGTCACTTGCGGCAGACCGAGGGCGTAGTTTCGCACGATCCGAACGTTTGTCGCCTCCGTTCGCGATTCCATCGTCCGCAGAGCATCTTCGACAATCTGCTCGGCGTTGACGCGTTCCCGAGGCGTGTAAGTGCTGCGCGCGAATTCGAGCAGCTCACTTACGATTTGGACCATTCGCATCAGTCCCTGCCTGCATTGGACGAGATACTCTTTCGGTTTTTCGAGGTGCTCCTGCTCGATGATTCGTATTGCCAGGTTGATATATCGCAGGATTCCGTCCAAAGGATTGTTCAGCTCGTGAGCTACTTTGGAGGCATGTTTGCCGACGCTTGCGAGCCTTTCGGCATTGGCGAGCCTCCTCTGGACGTTGACTCTCTCGGTCACATCTTCGATGATGATGGTGCCGCCGAGATTCCTGCCCGTTGCGGCGTCGTTCAGAGGCGAGCAGATGATACGCAGGAGCCGCGTCTTGCCGTTCCACGTGTAGGCCACGTCATCGAACAGGCGGGCTTCTCCGCCGGAGATCGCCGAGCTCAGTTGTTCCGTCCAGCCCAGCCATATCTTCTCATCCGTGCCTTTTGCCAGGGACCGGTCCATGTAATCGCCCAGCTCGATGAGCTTGGCCGCCTGGGCGTTGGCCTCGATGACTTTCAATTCAGCGTCAAAGGCGACAACGCCTATCGGCAATGACTGGACGATTGACTCACCCATCTCTGCGGACTCGGACGGGCCGGCCTTGGACCTTCGCGCAGACGAATCATCATTCTCTCGCGGCTTTCTCAGCGGTTGTTTTGAGTGTTCCGCCATAGCTATGATAATAGGACCCAAGCTCAGTTTGTCAAGCATCTGCGTTGCAAAAAGACAACACACCTGTTTCCTTTTTCGGACTGAGATGGCCGCGCGTTTAGCAGGAAATGTAACATTTTATCAGATAAGGGGGTAGTGAATCCGGCGCCTGCACAGGATGAAGCCGTCGGCGTCGCCGTGCGGCTTCTGGTGTTGCGTTTTGTCAACGCCACTGAGCTGTTTAATTAAAGGATTCCGGCTCAGGTCGAATAATCGCGCATAAGCTCGTGCTGTTCAAGCACTTGGAGAAGTTAAAATAGGGTATTGTTTTGGGGCTCTTTTGGGCACAAGTTTTGCTCGATATAGCAGGCGCGAGTGCGCAAAGACAACGGAAATATCAAGATATTGCAGGGATGGTAACGATGGAGCGACCTGAAAAACGCAGGGACAAGCGACTGGGGGCACAATTTGACATCTCATGTCACGCCGTAGGATCGGCGGCAGGCAAATCCTATGACGGCCACGCCATCAACGTAAGCTCGGGCGGGTTGTATTTCGAGACGACCGGGACATTTGAGCCGGGCAGCCTGCTGGAGGTGGAACTGTCGATACCGCCCACCCCGGGAGTGCTCGAATTCGGCGGCAGGATGGCGGGCTTTGCGAGAGTGCTGAGGGCCCGGAATATCGGGGCTTCTGTCGCCGGCGAAGAATCATCTCGCGGAAGGTATGGCGTGGCCGTACAGTTCTGCCGCCCACCCAGGCTGCGTATCTGAGGCTTACTTCTCCGGCCAGATGCCCTCGAAAACCTCCACCGCCGGGCCGGTCATATATACGCAATTGTCTCGTTCGCACCAGTTCAGATCGAGATCGCCGCCGGGCAAGTGTGCGGTACACGTACGTTCCAGTCGCCCGGTTAGTGCCGCCGCCACGCAGGCCGCACACGCGCCGGTGCCGCAGGCCATCGTGATCCCGCTGCCGCGTTCCCACGTCCGCATAGTGAATTCCGTCGCCTTGTCAATCTGCACGAAGTGAACGTTGATGCGTTTTGGGAAGAGACTGTGATTTTCGATAGCGGGGCCCAGCCTCTCAAGCTCGACGGACTGAACATCGTCGCAGAAGAAAACCGCGTGGGGATTGCCCATTGACACACAGGTCATCAGCAACTGCTGCCCGAGAATCTCGATAGGCTGCTCAACCACCTTGTCACCGGCGAGTTTCACGGGGATGTCCCGTGGCGACAAGACCGGCTGGCCCATGTTCACACAGACCTTCGAGATCTGATTGGCTTCGTTGACGGCGAGCCCAACGGTCAAAATCCCGTTGCCGGTCTCGATGTTTAGTGACGCGGGGAACGACTGCCGGCCCGGCACGGAAATCGCGGCGCCCGCCCCGGCCAATCCGTGTTCATACGTGTATTTTGCCACGCAGCGGATTCCATTGCCGCACATTTCGGCTTCGGAGCCGTCGGCGTTGAAGATTCGCATCCGCACGTCAGCCGTTTGTGAGGGACCGACGAGAATCAGTCCGTCGCCGCCGATGCCCCGGTGGCGGTCGCTGACTGCCTGGGCCAGGGCTGGCGGATCGTCAATCAGTTCCTCGAAGCAATTGACATAAATATAGTCATTGCCTAGGCCATGCATCTTGGTGAACTTCATTGGGCTTCTCCACAGAGCGAATCGGTCCTCATCAGCCCAGTTCCTTCAACAGCCGGACCGCCTCTTCGACCATGACCTCTCCGCCTCCGGGGGCGATCCGCGAGTTGACCGTTTCGTAGCTTCCCTCTGCAAACGCCTTTTTCGTGGGGATGTAGCCCGGCGCATCCTGGCACAACTCGATCACGAGCGTCGTCGCAAACGGGCTGCCCCGCTTGATGGCAACGCCCAAATCAACGAAGACTTCGCCCGGCAGGCCGACCACAGCCACGTCGCGGCTCAGCCGGAACACCTGCACTTCAAGCGGTATGGTCCGGCTTTGACGCATCTCAATCGCCAGAATTTTGTACGCCTCGACCTGTTCGAGGAACGATAGGTCACTGGTGCCGACTTTCTTGATATTCTCTCGCGCCCAGGCCACTTTCTCCGGGCCGTACCGTTGAAGGGGCACTTCGACAATTGCGTTTCGCACCGCCAGAGAAGGCTGCGCGATGGTTTCCAGGGACTCCG
>DATKWR010000396.1:0-5050 GCA_035529475.1 Sedimentisphaerales bacterium
ATGGCCCGAAAGGGATCGTATCATCGAAGTCCTCGGCATAAAGATGGATGGCCACGCCAACTTGGCGGACATGTGCCGCGCAGGCCGTCCGGCGGGCGTGATGCCTGGCCCCGGACAGTGCCGGCAGCAGAATCGCAATCAACAGGGACAGCGTGGCGATCACCACGAGCAGCTCGATAAGACTGAAAGCGCCGAGCACGCCGTCGATGCCGTTTCGCCGTGGCAGCGCAGGCGTCCCGAGCGAAGTCGAGGGACCTTTCCAGAACACGCTATAGAGCTTTGTCCCGAAGATATTCTACTCCTTAGCCGGCAGTGATCCGCCCAGGCGGACATTGTCCAGGTCCCAGAAACCGCCTGCCTGCCCGGCGGCGCGGATCGCTACCCCGATGCTCTTGCCCGCCCACGCGTCGTTAGAGTTTACGGTTGGCAGGTACACCGAGAAATCCTGCAACTGCGTCGCCGACGGCCCCCCTGCGTCTATCGTTTGAGAGGCAATGTCCACAGGCGTGCCGCCGTCGAGGTAGTAGAGAACAAGCTCAAGACTGTCCGCCGGCACCCCCGCCGACGGAGGGAATCTGCTCGATATGCCCACGCCCACGGTCAGCCGGTAATTACAGCCGGTCTTGTACGTCGCACCCAGGTCCTGCTCGAAACCGTTGCCCGACGCGGAGCCTAAGAAGGCCAGTTGCCGCCCGTCGGCATTGACAACATGGTCGAAACTATCCGGCGGGGTATTGAGAAACACGCCTGTGTTCGTGCTGGCCAGTGTATCAAGGTCGGTCTCGATCCAGCCCTCCGCAACCGGAAAGGCTCCCCAGCCATTCGGATCCACCAGCGGCGACTCGAACGAGGCGTTTGCAATCGCAATCGAAACGGGCAGTGATTCGACCAGGCGGACATTATCCAGGTCCCAGAAACCCCCTGCCTGACCGGCGGCCCGAATCGCCACGCCGATGCTCTTACCCGCCCAGGCATCGTTCGAATCCACGGCCGGCAGATACAGCGAGAAATCCTGCAACTGCGTCGAAGATATGCCCACAGCCTCCACCGATTGAGACGCAATGTCCACCGGTGTGTTGCCGTCGAGGTAGTAGAGAACCAGATTGAGCGTATCGACCGGCGGCTCGACCCGCGGCGGGAATCTGCTCGATATGCCCACCCCCACCGTCAGCCGGTAATCACAGCCTGTCTTGTACGCCGCACCCAAGTCCTGCTCGAAACCATTGCCCAACGCAGACGCTAAAAAGGCCAGTTGCCGCCCTTCCGCGTTGATGACGTGGTCAAAGCTATTTGGTTCTGTATTGGCAAACACTCCCGTATTGGAGCTTGCGAACATATCGAGGTCCATCTCTATCCAGTCGTTCGCCTCCGGCACCGCTCCAAAGGGATTAGCACTAAGGTCTATGGCCGGCGACTCGAACGAGGCGTTCGCAATCCCAATCGAGACAGGCAGGGATTCCACCAGCCGGACGTTGTCCATGTCCCAGAAGCCGCCGGCCTGCCCGGCGGCGCGGATCGCTACGCCAATGTTCTTGCCCGCCCACGCGTCGTTACAGTTCACCGTCTGCAGATACACCGAAACGTCCTGCAACTGCGTCGAGGATACCCCCCCCGCCTCGACTGATTGAGAGACAATGTCCACAGGTGTGTTGCCGTCGAGGTAGTAGAGAACAAGATTGAGCGTATCGCCCGGCGGCTCGGCCCGCGGCGGGAACCTGCTCGATATGCCCACGCCCATGGTCAGCCGGTAATCGCAGCCGCTCTTGTACGTCGCCGCCAAGTCCTGCTCCAGGCCATTGCCCAGCTCAGACCCCAGAAAGGCCAGTTGCCGTCCGTCGGCATTGACCACGTGGTCGAAACTGTCCGCCGGGGTATTGAGAAACACGCCCGTGTTCGTGCTGCCCAGCGTATCCAGATCGATCTCGATCCAGCCCTCCACGACCGGAAAGGCGCCCCAGCCATTCGGATCCACTACCGGCGACTCGAACGAGGCGTTCTCTATCGCAATTGATGCCGACTCGGCGGGGGCTACAGCCCATACACAAATCAATGCCACTACACTCAGACGCATAACTGAACGCAACATTTCCATCATCCTCATCTAACAATTCTAATTCATGCGGAACTTTGACTTATACATCATATTACAGTTCTGTTTGAATTGCAATCGCCGAGAGGCAGGATTCTCATGGACATGAAGCTCTCCGCCCCTCCGCGGCCACCTGGGGGGGAAGCTGCCCCCGCTGCATTTTCGGGACGGATCGACCATCCCCGGGCCGGTTGAGCGTCTCTGCCGGAGGACTTGCGAAGAGACGGTATTCGTCTATGATCCGTCGCGTCAGCGGTCTGGGCCCATGCACAGGACCGTCCCATTCTCCAACGAGACATACAACTGCCCGTTCGCTGCTATCAGCCCGTCGAATACAGGGGGAACATCCAGTTTGTATTCGGCCAGTATCTTGCCGTCCAGAGCGGAGTGGGCGCGAAGCAAAGTTCCTTTGCGACCTTCAAAAGCGGCCATTGGATCATCTGCATCCACGACATCGGGCGGACCTGCAACAAACAGGTGCCGGCCGGCCAGGACCATGCCGCGGACGCGAACGGGCACCCACTCGAACCATGCGGGAGGCTCCTCCCTGGTAAAGCCAATGCCCTTGGGAACGCCACGAGTATAATCGGCGAGGACTGGTTCGTTGTCATTCTCGTCGGCAAAGAGCAGATAGCCCTTTTCACCCGGATTAAAGAGCGGGCTCTGGAGATTCCTCGACGGATAGGCTTGCACAGCGTACGTTTTCTGCGGGCCAACAACAAGCAGTTGCCCGGTTTTTGCAGCGCGATGTGCAAGATAGTAGCCGGGCCAGGTGGCTGAATACGTCCAGAACGTGCGGTTGAACCACGAATCGTCGAGAAAACCGCTCGTGGAAAAGACGTGCCGCCCGATCTTTCTGTCTCCCATACTGGCACCGCCATAGGTCTTCTGATAGTCCTGCATCATTCCTTTGTGTACTCGCCACTGCCAATCGTGTTGTACCGTCTCATATTCTTCCTGCGATTCCATATTCTCCACGAAGGGCTGGTCCATCAAATCCATGGCATTTGTCTTGGTATCCGAACCCGGCATTATGTAGGGGACTTGCTGCGCCGCGAGCGTGCGATCGAATTTGTACTGCCCAAGGAAGATGGAGTCGCCTTCACTGACGAGAATGTCCGAATTGGCGCCTTCCATGTGGTAGGCCGGAATGAATGGCTTGTTCTCGGCGTCCTTCCTCGTTCTGGCCCATGTGTCCAGGCGGGTCTCGTAAAGCACATTTCCGGTTCCGGGATCGAGCCCGAAAATCCGGATGCCACCATCAAGATATGTTGAACGACCCGCTGTGAAGTATGCAACACCGTCTTTTATCAAAACACTTCCGTGTACACGCCACGGAGATTCCAACTGGTCGAAGGCGATGATTCGCTGGTTCGAAGGCGCTGCATGGAAGCGCCAAACCAGTTCTCCGTCCGAAGCGCGCAGGCAGTACACAGAGCCGTTGGCACAGCCGAACAGCACCAGACCGCCATAGATGGTTGGGGAAGAATCAATCCGGCCGCCGGCAGTAAACTGCCAAGACCTATCGCCGTCCTCTGCGTCCAATGTGTAAAGAGTATGCTCATCCTTGGCAACAACGTACATCCGATTCCCCGCGACCACAGGCGGTGTCAGCTCACCGCGCAACTGAACGCGCCATCGCGGCGAGATTTGCGCTGCAACCTCGCAAGCCGTCGCGCCCGTACGAAGCGCATCATGGCGGTACGTTGGCCAATCGGAGCCGCTTGTCTTATCGGATCCGGCTAATCCCGCCGCCTGCCCGTAGGCGCTTCCACGCTCGAGTCGCCGGCCTTTGGATGGAAGGTCCGCCTGAGAGTCCGCAGCAGTGGCAGGCGCCAGAACGTTGAAGCCGGTTAATTTGGCGCCGGGATAGCAAAAACACGGATTCGGGGCCGCATAAAGCAGACCGTTGCAGGGTATGATGCCGTATCGGCAAGGGCCGCGGACCCAGTCGCTCTGAGAATTGGCGCCCCCGGTAATACTGACGAACTCAACGCCTCGATTGGGTGTGACAATGAAGTTTTCGGTGGCTTTGCTTTGGTAGCATCGCAGATGGTGTCCCGCAGTGAAGACGTCGGACGTATCGAGCCTCGTGGTGACTGTGCCGGTCTCCGCGCGGCGTCCGACAATTCGGTCACCCTGCCAATGCCATACCTGACCATTCGCAACGAAGAGCTCGCTACGGCTAACGCCGGCCTGGATGTCCCAGAGGGTTTTACCCGTATCGGCCGCCAGCGCCTGAAGCGACTGCTTACTCAAGAGCAACACCCGATCTTCATGAACCACGAGCAGTGACACAGGTGCTTCACCGGGTGTTCGCCAGAGTTCATGGCCGTCTTTGAGCGAGCGAGACACTAACGAAAGACCCTCCTGATAGAAGACTCTGCCGTCACGGGCCGCCAGAGTCAGGGGGCTGATCTTTCCCGTCGTCTCCCAGAGGTTTTTCTCCGTTCCGCCGTCAATCGCCATGACCTTCTCATTGCCCTTGCACAAGAGAAGAATACCATCGCAGCAACGAATCTCGTCCGTCCCTTCGGTTTGCTCAAACGTTGTTAGAGTCTCTCCCGTCGCAGGGTCAAGTACCGAAACGGAAGCATCCTCTCCGAGCGTTATGAAGAGCCGGTCGCCCTGGGCAACGATACGTCTGGGAATCGTTTGGGGAGCATTGCGGAGAGCTCGACTCTTCCATTGGCGGGATCCCCATTCCGGCAAGGGACGTCTCCACAACAGCGTTCCGTTAAAGGCGTCTCGCGCGATCAGAACCCATTTTTCCGGAAGCGATTCCGGCGTGACACCGGTGAGTCCCTCGTCAAAAATGTAAAAGAGCCGTCCTTGTGAGGATACCATCGCGCACAAGCTCGAAATAAACTCGTGGCTCCGGGACCATTGAGGTCCACAAACCCATTTCAGCCGGCCGGGCGGGCCCACCCGCGTATCATGGGCCACGGCGTTATTTGATGC
>DATKWR010000397.1:0-13401 GCA_035529475.1 Sedimentisphaerales bacterium
GTACGCCAGCATAACATTTGGATACGCTATGCGAAGGACAAGGGCTTGGCTTATGACCACAGAATGGAAAAGTGGAGCGCTATTCACACGACTCTCAAGTACTTCCACATGGGCCGCCCCCCTCAGTTAGAGGTGATCGAAAAGTCTCCGACTTGGAAGCAGCGAATACAAATGTTGAATATGGTGAGAAGCTACTATCGGAAGAACAATCTCAGTTCTTTGGATTTCAGCGCCAAGAGGTTAGGCGACATAGACGCGGCGTTACAGAAGATACTGAGAACCATTGAGGCTGCAAAAAAGTAATCACCGCCCCCGGCGGCTGGCCAGTCCAATAACAATCCTGGATTCCTGCCTTCGCAGGAATGACAGGTTCCTATCCACAATCGTCAATAATCAACCCGCCACACGGAGCGGCGGGCAAGTCGTCCCCGCCCCGGCGGGCAAGCCTCGTGCCTCGTCCCTCGTGTTCGGCTACGCCGACTTGTGGTCGAGGAAGCCTTCTAATTTTCGGGCTCGGACGGGGTGCTGGAGCTTTCGGATGGCTTTGGCCTCGACCTGTCGGACGCGCTCGCGGGTGACTTTGAAGATGCGGCCGACCTCTTCGAGCGTGTAGGTGTAGCCGTCGCCGATGCCGTAACGGAGCTTGATGATCTCGCGCTCGCGGTACGAAAGCGTCCTGAGGACGATGTCGATCCTGTCCTTGAGCATGGCATCGCCGTTCCCCACACGGTGGCCAACTGCGTGGAGGAGGTGATAGGGGCCCTCGGAATCTCAGCGAAAGGAATACCGTTCGAGTCGCGCGACGACCAGCCTGCAAAGCTGGTCATTCTGCTGCTCATTCCGCAAGGGGCTTTTCAGAGACATGTAAGGACTCTGGCCGGGATCGCGCGCCTCGGCGCAAATCCGGAGCTGCGAAATCAACTGTTCGATGCGAAGAGTCCGGCCGACGTGATGGATGTCCTTGTCCGGGCCGACTCTCTGCATGGGGACTGACGGGATTCCAGGCCCTGGTATTCTTCGTGGTTCTGGGGCAGGGGCTTTCGCGGGCCATAGGTTCCGCCGCCGGGTCCGGGGGACAAAAAAAGCCCGCGCTTCCCTGCGCGGGCTGCGTGGTATTCGACATTTTCTTCAGGCGTCCACCTGCGGTATACCGGCCTTCCGTGCGCACTCGCAGGCGGCTGTCAACTGAAGCATAGGGCGGGACGTTTGTTCCGCCGCGCTCTATTTGTCGCCCCACGGACTGATATTACTTTTGGCCGGTTGAAGGATTCGCCGGCTTCGTTGCCGGTGCTCCACAGCCGCCCATGGGGGCCGCCGGCTTTGAAACCGCGGGCTTCGGAGCTGCTGCGGGCTTAGGTGCCACGGCGGGCTTGGGAGCCACGGCCGGTTTCTTCGGCGGTTGCTGCTTGTTGGGTTGATCTGCCATTTTCAATTCTCCTTATCTTGTCGATGCTGTTTCAATGGGCCGCATCGGTCACCCGATCGGTTCACGGCCGCTAACGCAGCGGCGCGGAATCCAATCTTGGATTTGGTTCTCTGAGTTCTGTGGTATGAATGGGGTAAGCCAAGAATCCACCCGTGCGTTCGAACCGGCGGTTGCCCGCTCACCAAACGCACGGAGCGATTTCATCTGGTATATAGGAAACCTGCGATTTCGATCAGAACACAAAAGCCGTACAGAAGAACAACGCAGGTTTAATGCCGATGATTACGTCAGGAGAAACTCCCGATCTCGCTTACGACAATCAAGTCGTGATGCCTCGATAATCGCCCTTAACGAGAAAATTGGTTGGGGTGTCGAAACAGCCAGGGTCTACACTCCTTCGGGCAGCACCCACCATCTCTCATGGTGTGGAATTATACCACCGATTGATCTGCTGTCAACAGCAATTCACCACGTTTCCATATTTTTTGATGCCGGCGGTTGGACGGTATGCCCGGGCGGGGACAAACCGGCAAAGACATCCGCGTACAGGTATTCTCGGCGGCCAGGGGCGCAAATCCGCTTCTGAGGTGGCAGAGGCACCTCTCCCGGACACCCCCATGTTGAAGCAAGCAGCCGAGCACCCGGGCCCGAAGTGTGGCCGGGCGGGCTATTTCCTCTTGGCCTTGGTTTTGGCCTTCTTAGTCTTGGTCTTCGTCTTCGTTTTCTTGCCCGATTGACATCCGCACGTCTTGCACATTTTTCATCCTTTCACATTCGCCCCTTCGATTGGCAGGCGGCCCGCAAAAGTCGTTCCCTCCGCGACTTTTGTATTTATCGGCCGCAAAGGGGAGTGTCAATCAACATTTTTTGGGACGTTTGGATGCCGGCGGGGACATCGAAGCCAAAACTCAATTTTCGTTTGACAACAGTCTGGGGCTGGTGAATAATACGTCGTCAATGAAGTTTGGCCGAAGTGGCGGAACTGGCAGACGCGCGGGATTCAAAATCCCGTCCTGGCAACAGGGTGAGGGTTCGACTCCCTCCTTCGGCAGTGCACCTCTATGAGCCTGTAACAGCGGTTTTTTGTACTCTATGCCATAAGGTACAAACATTCATATCTCCGGCCATTGTACTTGCCGAGGGCAGAAAGACATTAAGCAGCTTTGCGGTAATTCAAAAAAACTATCCTCTGGAAACGCTCACTACGGCCTCACGGCCCGGTTGTAGATGCGGGCGTCGTCGATTAAGCCGGACCAGAAGGTGCGGGAGGCGTAACCGTTCCCAACACCGATGTACAGGTCGTTGCCTGAGCTGGGCAGAGCTTCCTGTGTGTCTTCAGCCGCCATGACGCCATCGACGCAGAGCATTCTGCGAGAACCATCCCAGATAAGAGCTATGCGATGCCACTTGCCATCGACTTGCCCCCCGGCCGGCTGCCAGAGTGGGCCGCCCATAACGATGCCATTGTTGGCACCGGCAGTATCGTGCGCGGCACCACCTTCCGTCTCGTCCAATGTCCAATGGGCGATCAGCGCAGGATCGATGACTTCTTTGCCGAGATACTCCGCCAGAACAGTCAAATCCTGGAGGTCAACAATCCCGTCCCCCCAGCGGAACGTATAACAACTTTCGTCAGACAGTTGCGCTATGGACCTTGTGGGCGCTGTGGATGTGTGGTACAGAGAACTCAGGAAGGTCTCCTGCACGATGGAAAGGAAAAGACTATGATGCGAAAGCAAATAACTTCAATATATCGCCTCAACCGTTTCGCCGGCCGGTCGAGGAGACTGGCAGTTGTTGCGATGGGGTTAGCGGGCGCGATCGCCTTGGCAGCCCCGCTTCGGGCAGAGCCGGCGGACGAATCCCAGAAAATCTTGTCGGCCAGCGGCGTGAAGGGCGGCCTGGTTGTTCATATCGGCTGTGGCGACGGCCGGCTGACAACAAAACTGCGAGTCAATGACAGCTATCTCGTTCACGGTCTTGACGCAAGCGCCGAATCGATAAAGAGGGCGCGTAAACAAATTGAAGATGCCGGGCTTTACGGCCCAGTTGCGGTTGACTCATTCGACGGCGTTCATTTGCCCTATATCGACAACCTCGTCAATCTGGCCGTATCCGAAGACCTGGGCAGAGTCTCGATGGACGAAGTGATGCGTGTTCTATGTCCCGACGGAGTGGCATTGGTCAAACAAGGAGGCCAATGGGCGAAAACCGTTAAGCCTCGACCCAAGGAGATGGACGACTGGACGCACTTTTTGCACAGTGCGGCCGGCAATGCGGTTGCCGAGGACACGATTGTGGACGCCCCATTCCATCTGCAGTGGGTCGGCGATCCACGCTATGCAAGGGCGCACGAGGGTGTAGGCACCGTCAACGTGGCTGTTTCCAACGGCGGACGAATCTTTCATATCGCCGATGACGCGACCGTTGCGCTGCCCGAGCAGATCCCGTCCGTCTGGACGCTTGTTGCACGGGATGCGTTCAACGGTGTCATTCTGTGGAAGCGCCCGCTGAACCGATGGCAGGCGCGAGGCGATAGCTCGCGGCACAACTTTCCTCCGGACCTGTTCCGGCGGCTGGTCGCGGCCGGGCCCTACGTCTATGTGACCCTGGATATTCTGGGGTCAGTGGTTGCGCTCGATCCGGCCACCGGAAAAACCGTCCGTGTATATGAGAACACCGAAGCGGCTGAAGAGATTCTCTACGACAATGGCGCGCTCTATGTGATTGTCAACGCGGCACGGCCCGATGATATCGACCGTCGGTTTCTCGCCCGGACCCTGCCGGCGTCGGCGCCAAAGAAGATTATGGCCTTTGAGGCGAAGAGCGGTCGGTCCTTGTGGACAAGGAACGACAGCCAGACTGTCGGTCTCGTGCCCATGTCCACCGCCGCCAAGGACGGATCTCTGGTCTTCCAGAACGCCGACCAGGTTGTGTGCCTCGATGCCGCCAACGGCGCGCTACGCTGGCAAACAAAAAGACAGACGCTGCAGAAACGCCCCATCTGGGCCACAGCGACGCTCGTGATTGTCGATGACGTCGTGCTTTCGGCAGACTATCGCACGCCGGGGCTATACCCCGCAAATGAGAGTGCTTCCAGCCTGATTGCGTATGACCTTGGGAGCGGCGAGCAATTTTGGGAGGCGCCCTGTGAGGACGGTTCTCACGTGCCCAACGAGATCTTTGTCGCTGATGACCTTGTCTGGGTCGGACAACAACCGGGTCGATCTCGGCAGGATTACCGATTCGGTCGTGACATTCATACCGGCTTGGTCAAGGCCACAATACCTCTGTCGGACGACTGGGTCAGCAATCACCATCATCGCTGCTATAGGGATAAGGCGACCAGCCGCTTTATCCTGGCCGGTAGAACGGGTGTAGAGTTTATCGACTTAGAATCGGGCCGGATCACGCCCCACCACTGGATCCGCGGAATTTGCAAGTTCGGTGTGTTGCCCTGTAACGGCCTGCTGTATCTGCCGCCCAATCAATGCAGTTGCTACCAGGAAAGCCTGGTCAACGGCTTCAATGCGCTGGCTCCCAAGAGACAAATGGAGCACGTCAAGACGCCAGCGACGGTTGAAAGGCTGGAGAAAGGCCCGGCTTACGGCAAAACCGAGGAGCGCAAGTCACAAACGGTCGGTTCCGGCGATTGGGCTACGTATCGTTGTGATGCCGCACGCAGCGGCTCAACGGCCGAGGGTCTTGCCGGTGGTCTCAATGAAGCCTGGCGAGCTCAAATCGAGGGCGGCGTGACAGCGCCGGTGATCGCAAGAGGGCAGGTCTTTGTCGCTGCGGTAGACCGGCACACTGTTTACGCTCTGGATTCGGGTTCGGGTAAGGTCCGCTGGAACTACACGGCCGGCGGACGTGTGGACTCGCCCCCGACGGTGGCCAACGGATTTGCGGTCTTTGGCTGCCGTGACGGCTGGGTTTATGCTCTGAGGGCGGCCGACGGCACACTGGCGTGGCGATACCGGGCCGCGCCCGACGATCAGCGGCTGGTGGCTCACGGGCAGTGTGAATCGGTCTGGCCCGTACACGGCAGCGTATTGATCGAAAACAACCAGGTGTTTTTTGCGGCGGGACGCTACAGCCATCTTGACGGTGGCATCGTCTGCACCATCGTTGACCTGGAAACGGGCGGCATGATCCTTGAGAGGCGACAGTACAGCCGTGACGAGAAGGGGCGGGAGAAACCGCTCTACGAGCCCTTCGACGGCGCCTTGCTGCCGGATCGGGAACTACCCGGAGTCAAACCGGATGTTCCGGCCAGTGACGGCACACACATTTTCATGTGCAGCGTTGCATTTGATCGCACTTTTGAACCTGCGAATGAGTTTGTCCGTCACCTCTTTGCCTCGGCCGGATTCCTGGACGACGCCTGGTATCAACGCTCATTCTGGATCTACGGCAATCACCTGTTCTCAGGCCTTGCGGGTCGCGGTTTCAACAAGGGATATCCATCTGCCGGGCGGCTGCTCGTCCATGACGATGACACTCTATACGGCTACAGGGACTACACCGCCGACGAAGAAGGTGTGTTTGCGATTGAGAAGACTCCCGATCTTGGCATGTTTGACTCACAGTTTCCACCGTCGAAACAGAATCTCAAAGGCGGGTCGCGAGAATCGAAGCGCAGACGCAGCCCAGCCAATCGCTGGCACCTGAATGTTCCCTTCTATGTCCGAGCCATGATCGCTGCGGGCGAGAGCCTGCTCCTGGCCGGCCCGCCCAAGCATGAGCCGGAGGCGGCACGCGAAGCAATTGCTGCAAATGCGGTGGATACCATTCCATCTGCCGGCGTGCTGCAGAAGGCGCTGGAAGCCTGGCAAGGCAAGCACGGGGGCCGGCTCTGGATTGTGGACAAGCAGGATGGAGACAGACAAGCGGAATATGAACTGCGCTCACCGCCGGTTCACGACGGGATGGCCGCGGCAAATGGGCGAGTGTATATCTCGGGGATGGATGGAAGTGTGACCTGTTATGGTGGAAGGTAAAACATGGAACGGTTGGCCCCTCTCACAGTCGCGTCCGATCTATGATTGAGCCAAGAGTGAACCGAAGGAGTAACAATCCAGATATTCGGCAAGCTCCAGATAGGTTTGACAACGTTTTTGCGACGATTGACCATGACATGGGTAGTCTCTCTTTGGCCTCAGTATTTGGGGCCGGAAAAGAGAGTTTCGCAAAACATGTGGAAGGCCGTTCTCTTGCCGGGAATGGGATTGATTATTCAACTACTTGGCAACTTCTCTTCTCGGCTAATGTCGTGATTCTCAGACTCTACAGATTTACCAGAAGACGTTTGTGGACTGGGTGAGAATTGAAATCGAGCGTCGTATATGGTAATATGAGCCGTTAGCGCGTGCAGTAGCACCGTTTGCGAAGTCCAATGGAAGACGTTAGTTCATAGGAGCCGCACGACATGAGTTTACTCAAGACACTCCTCACTGCCTGCTTTGTATTTGCATTGGCAACTCTCACCTTCGCTGCCCCCAGCCTCGAACAGGAATCAGCAAACCAGATCCTGGCCACTACCGGCGTCACGGGCGGCCTCGTCGTCCACCTCGGCTGCGGCGATGGAAAGCTCACGGCGGCCTTGCGGGCCGGCGATAACTACACGGTCCAAGGTCTGGATCCGGACGCCAAAAACGTCGAGAGGGCGATGAAGCACATCCAGTCGCTCGGGCTGTATGGCTCAGTATCGGTGAGCTGGTGGACGAGCAGCCGTTTGCCCTACGTGGACAATCTGGTAACCCTGCTGGTGTCGGAAAATCCGGGCGAAATCCCCATGGACGAAGTCATGCGCGTGCTCGCGCCGCTCGGCGTCGCGTATGTGAAGCGGGACGGCCAGTGGACCAAGATGGTCAAGCCCTGGCCGAAGGAGATCGATGAATGGCAGCAGCACTTCCATGACGCGGACAACAACGCTGTGGCCCGCGACAGTGTTGTAGGTCCGCCGCGGCACTATCAGTGGATTGCGGAGCCGCAGTGGATGCGCTCGCATATGTCGATGCCGTCCATCAGCAGTCTGGTGTCGTCGAAGGGCCGCCTGTTCACGGTCGAGGACCGGGGCTCGGCGGAGCACCCCGCCCTGCCGGGCAAGTTTACGCTGGTGGCCCGAGACGCCTTCAACGGCATCGTGCTCTGGCAGCGGCCGTTCCCCGACTGGCACCCGGTGAACATCCACACCAAGGAAACCCCCGTCCAGTTGCAGCGGCGGCTGGCGGCCATCCGCGACGTCGTGTACTGTACGCCCGGCTTCACTGCCCCGGTGACGGCGCTCGATGCGGCGACCGGCAAGGTGATCAAGACGTACGACGGCACCGAGCGGACCACCGAGTTCCTCTACGACCGCGGCGTGCTGTACGCGGTCATCGGCGACCCCACCGATACCCTGGGCGTGGCCGCGGGCAGCGCCTTGGGCACGAGCCAGTTCCCCCTGGAGATCTATGGCCCCAGGATTGCGGTGCTGGACGACCCGAAGAGTACGGTCATGGCCCTCGATGCCGACTCCGGCCGGATGCTCTGGCAGAAGTCGGGCGGCGACACCGCGGGTTATCAGGGCGGCTCCCTGGGCGTCCGCGGATCGTACACCGTTTACTCGACGGGCAAAGACCTCGTGTGCCTCGAGCGGGCGTCGGGTCAACAGGTGTGGCGCGTGCCGGCCCCGATTGTTCTGAAAGACCGCATCGGCGTCGGTGGCGTCGCCGCCTCGCTGGTCCTCTCGGACGATGCGGCCTACCTGGCCGACTCGGAAAGCATCCGGGCCTTCGCGCTCAAGGACGGCGCCGCGATGTGGAAGGGCAAGGCCACCCTGAACCACCACAAGCCGCCCGATGTGTTTCTGGCGGCCGGGGTCGTGTGGTCCGACTACGTCAATGGCCACGATCCGCAGACCGGCGAGGTCGTCAAAACGCTGAGCCAGAAGATGACCGGCCCCATGGGGCACGACCGGTGCTACCGCAATCGCATCACCGAGCGCTACTATATCAATACCAAGACGGGCGGAAGCGACTTCCTGGGGCTGGAGACGCCCGGCGAGTTCCCGAATCCTTGGGCGCGCAGTACTTGCGGCATCGGCCATCTGCCCTGTAACGGATTGTTGTACCTTGGCCCGCCCGCCTGTTCGTGCTGTAACTGGGTCATGCTCAATGCCATGAACGCCCTGGCCCCGGAACCAGACCTGAAGTCGTCCGGCCAACTGCCGCTGGTCAGTCAGACGCCGCACATGGAAAAGGGCCCGGCCTACGGAAGAATCGAAAATCGAAAATCGAAAGTCGAAAATCAAAATGACTGGCCCACCTATCGCCACGACGTCGGCCGGACGGGCGTCACAAGGGCCCCGGCTCCGACCGATCTGAAATCGTGCTGGGAGGCCAAGGTCACGACCCGCGCCAGCGCCCCCGTCATTGCGGACGGCAAGGTTTTTGTGGCCGACGTCGACGCCCACGCCGTCTGCGCGTTCGGTGCCGCCGACGGCCGCCTCCTTTGGCGCTACACGACTGGCGCCCGCGTTGACTCGCCGCCGACCTGGCACGAGGGGCTCCTCCTGTTCGGCTCGAGGGATGGCTGGGTGTACGCCGTGCGAGCGTCCGACGGCGTCCTGGCGTGGCGGTTCCGCGGCCTGCCTGACCGCACCATCTGCGCCTACGAGCAGGTGGAATCGGCCTGGCCGGTCTGTGGCAGCGTCTCGGTCAAAGATGGCATCGCGTACTTTGCGGCGGGTCGGAATTCGTTCCTCGACGGCGGCATTTTCCTGTATGGCCTGGACCCGCAGACGGGCCGCGTGATCCACAATCGCCGCATGTACGGGCCGTACAACGAGGAAGGCTTCCCGGTCATCACCAGCCAGATAGCTTCCGGCACCGGCCTCGACGGCTTCAAGAGCGACATCTTTCTGGCGGACGGCGAACTCCTGTACCTGAGGCAGCAGGCGTTCAAAGCGGACCTGACGCCCCTCGGGCCGGAAGAACCCCGCCCGCCGCACCTGATTCCGTCGCCGGGTTTTCTCGAGGCGATTCCCCACCACCGCACGTTCTGGACCATCGACACGACGATCCGCTACGACATCCCCGCCGGCAAACAGGCCGCGCACGGCGACATCCTGGTCCTGGACGGCAAGCAGTTCTACGAGGTCCGCGGTTACACGCCCGGCCGGGTCAGCCCGTTTGATCCGCGGCCGGATGGCTACGCGCTCTTCGCCGGCGTGTATGCCCAGGCCAACGAAGCCACCACCCAAGCGAGAGGCCGCAATAAGGCTCCCGCGAAAGTGGCCGTACGAAGTGTGGCCGAGAAGCGGTGGGCCAGCCCGATCCCGCTGACCGGCAAGGCCCTCGTGCTTGCAGGCGACACCGTGTTCGTCGCGGGCACCCCGGTGGCGTTTCCCTCCGACGATCTCGCTAAAGCTTACGAAGGCCGGATGGGTGGCGTTCTATGGGCGGCTTCGGCTTCGACTGGCGAGAAGGTGACGGAATGCAAGCTCAGTGCGCCACCGGTCTGGGACGGCATGGCGGTGACCAATGGGCAGCTCTTCATTTCTCTTCAAGACGGGCGCGTGATGTGCCTGGGCGACAAGCCCGGGTAGTGGGAGTCTGGTTCGCGCCGGAGGAATCCGGACATGTCGTTTTTCTCGGTCCAATGTTTTGTTTACCATTGAGTAAGGGTGAAAGCAGAGCCGGTGCAATTCAGATATAGAGACAACCTAACGGCAAACGCCAGCATCTATGCAGTTATTATCTTATTGTTCAACTTGATAGCGAACGGCCAGCAGGGAAAGGTCAGATGGAATCAATTTCGCGGCCCCAATGGACAGGGAGTGGCGGAAGTGGACCACATTCCTGTTCATTTCAGTCCCGAATCGAACGTTCTGTGGAAGACCGTCATCCCCACGGGCCACTCGTCTGCCGTCATTTGGAACGACCGTATCTTTCTCACGGCCGATGAGTCCACCAATGGAAAGGAACTTGTTACGTTATCCATTGACCGCAAAGACGGCAAAATCCTATGGCGACAGGTTGTTCAGGCCGAAACACAAGTAAGGTTCCATCCCCTGAATAATGCCGCATCTTCCACGCCGGCTGCGGACGAAAGAAATGTTTATGTCTATTTCGGGACCTGTGGGCTGATTTGTTACGACCATGCGGGAAACGAGGTCTGGCAGCGTAAGATCGATATGCCGAAAAGCAAATATGGAATGGCGACCTCGCCCATCTTGTACCAAGACAAAGTGATCCTGGTTTTGGACGGCGACGACAGTTCCTCCCGTTTGCTGGCGGTCCATCGAGACACAGGCGAGACAGTCTGGGAACAGCCACGACCGTTGTTTAAGGCCGGTTGGTCAACGCCCATGATCTGGCGTCACGGGCAGGCCGAAGAGCTTGTCGTGCTGGGTTCCAAACGGCTGACGTCCTACGATCCGTCCACCGGCGAGGAGATATGGTGGGCCGGTGGGTTTCCGCAGGAAACAGTCGGTATCCCCGTAGTCGGCGATGGGTTGCTGTTCGCCGGCGCCGCGGCCCTGGGTGGACGCGGAGATGATAAGCTGGATGCGGCGGGAACCTGGAAGATCACCGTCGAGGAGTTCGACCGGAATCGCGACAATCAAATACAGCGCGACGAAATGACGAAAGGCTTTGCTTTCATACAGCGGCCGGAGTTGCCCAAAGACAATCCCGGTTATGGGTTGCCGGTCAAAGACATGGACGTTCTGCTGAGAATCTTCGACCACGACGAGAACCGGATCATCAGTGAAGCCGAATGGATGCAAACGATGTCAGGCTTCGCCGCCATTAGTCAACCCAACCTGATGGCCATTCGCCCCGGCGCGACAAAGGATGCCCGTAAATCGCATGTGGCCTGGGAAATTCGGCGCGGCATTCCCGAGACGCCCTCGCTGCTCTATTGTCGGGGAAAACTCTACCTCCTGCGGGACGGCGGTGTGTTAACCTGCCTGGAGGCAGCAACCGGCAAAGAACTCTTCCGTGAAGAAATCGGGGCTGCGGGTCAATACGTCGCGTCACCCATTGCCGCGGGCGAGAAGATTATCGCGGCCTCCGTGCGAGGCGTCGTCACGGTCATTCAAGTCGATGACAAACTGCACGTTCTGGCGAGGAATGATTTCGGGGAAAAGATTTTTGCCACTCCGGCGGTTGCCGAAAACAAAATATATTTGCGGACAACCGGTCATTTGTACGCCTTGGGCGAGTGAAGCGTATCGGGAAAAAGCAGGGATAGTGTTGCTTTGTATAGAACCTCTTGCGCATTGCTTCAAAAGGGTATAGATATTCTCCTCCCGGGTCGAAAAGCAAGAAAGCACCGGGATTGGCAGGGCTGTTCTTTCTACCAGAAATAAGGTAGTATTTGACTTTGGTCTCTTCATGGCTGGACGTTGCGGTGAGTAATGGACGTACAGCCCTTTTTTCTGTCACGCCAAGCTCGGCTGAGGCGTGTGGCCGCGGATGACGAGTTGCTTTCCTTCGAAGCCGGACTTCTCCGCTTCGTCCCGATTGACATCGGGACTCCGGTCGAAGTGACAAGGACGCCGAATCCTCCATGCCCTCTGTGGCTGTTAATCTAAATGATAGTGGGGTGAGCCCCGCCCTACGGTTCTGTATGGCGTTATTCACTCCGCTGCCGGTTACGCATAGGTTCCGCCGCAGCACTCGTGCGGACTGTTGGGATAGACCGGCCCGTGGAACATCTCGCCTCGGGCGATTTTCTCTTCTTCCCTTTGGAAGAGGGACAAACAGGTCTGGGCCGTCTGATCGAGTTGCCTGCTTTCGGCCTCAGTGATGGGACTGTACGAGCATCCGGCTTCGATGGCCTTATCGAGAATGTCGAGAAATGAAGGCGGAATTCCCGCCGCGACGCCTTTTTGCGAAAGCGTAAAGCGCATCGCAGCGTTCGCTTCCTCCTGAGTCTCGGTCACCCGGTACCACCATTTTCGGGTCCGTTCAACGCCCTCCGGCCAGGGGCCTTTCGAGAGCGCCTTCATGCCCAGCACGCCTGCTCCTTTTTCGGCGGCAAGCTCGATGACCGCCTTGCCGAAGCCCATCTTGAAGAACTCCACAAAGTTGATCGGGAACATGACCGTATCGAAATTGAAACCGTTCAGGGCCTCGACGGCTCCTTTGGTCGTGTGGGCGGAGAAGCCGATGAAGCGGATTTTGCCCTGCTCCTTCGCTTTCAGAATGGTCTCCATCGCACCGCCGGGGCCGAGTGCCTGCTGGACCTCTTCGGCCGTGCGCAGGCAGTGCAGTTGGTACAGGTCGAAATGGTCGGTCTTGAGCCGGGTAAGCGATCGTTCCATCTCCATGCGAGCGCCTTCCGCGTCCCGCATTTTCGTTTTGCAGGCCAAGAAGATTTTGCTGCGGTCGAGGGCCTGCAGGCCGACACCCATCTTCTTTTCGCAATCGCCGTCTTTGCCGTAGGCGGGCGCGACGTCGTAATAATTGACGCCTCGCTCGAAAGCCTCGACGAGACCCTTGTTGCACTGCTCCTGTTCATAGTGACTGAGCGCCAGGCCGGGGAAACCCACCACCGACACCTTCTCGCCGGTGCGCCCGAGCGCGCGCCGCGGCAATCCGTTGACCTTCTCGACGGTCTGTGTCGGCTTGCGGGCGGCAAGGATTGGCTGGGCGCCGATGGCATACCCCGTGGCCACGCCGCCTGCAATTTTCAAGAAAGATCGCCTTTTCATGATCGTCTCCTTTTTTCTGCAAGAACTTTGACCTGGAGTCAGCATTACGGAACTGAACCCAGCGTGCTTCATTATAGGCAAATCGTCGCGCTAAATCAATTGCGCCGTTCCCGGGACCGCCACGGGGCCGACGGGCAGGTCGCCGAGCTCGTATTTGGCCGGCGAAAGGTCGAGCTTTGAAGCCTTCAGTGCCCAATCGTATTTCAACGCCCGGCCCGTGTAGGCGCTCATCCGGCCCATGATGACGGTCAGGGTGCTTTCGGCCAGCCGC
>DATKWR010000398.1:0-4424 GCA_035529475.1 Sedimentisphaerales bacterium
TGATGGTGCCCCTGGAAAACGGCCAGGACCTTGCCTGAAGCCTCCAGGACCTGGCGGACGGCGGCGGCATTGCCTACGTAATATGACCCCGTGCTATCGAGCAACTGGTGAATGAAGACAATGACAGGGCCATTTGCAGAACCAAGGTCCTGCCTGAGCCAGTCAAGCTCCGCCGGAGGGACAATCGCATCGGTCCAGGAGAAATTGCCGTGGTCATAGGCGGTGCCGTCGGATGAGAAGTTCGCATCGAGAACCACAAAGTGCAGGCCGTTGACGTCGAAGCTGTAATAGGATGCGTCGGGCGCAATACCCGTATTCTGGACGTTGGCGAGAAACTGCGACTTGGAAATACTATCCATGTCGTGATTGCCGAGGACGTGATAGGTCGAGCCGGTGAACTGCCGAAGCACCCTCTCGGCGGCCTGCAGATAAGCCGTCGTGTTTTCTTCGAGCGGCGACTCGTCCTGATCTTTGAAATCGCCGAGCTCGATAAGAAAATCCACTTCCTGCTTGTTCATAAGCTCAACACATTCGGCCATTTTGTCGAGGGACTCGCTGCAGAAGCGGTTAGAGTATTGCCTGTTGGCATAGTGGCAATCGGTGACTATTCCGAAGCGCGCCGTATTCGGTCTGGCCCCGGCAAACGCGCGCGAAACAAGGGGCCCTGCGGCCAGGCTCGTCAAGCACGCCCCGGAGGCTCTCAGGAAAACACGCCGGCTAACTGTCCAATCTCTATGAGCGGGCGGAACAGGCTGGTTTCTCATCCGAGCCTCCTTCTGCCGATTTTGATCCCAACTTCACCTCTTGATAACCGGTGTCAGAACGATATTTCGATAGCTGATGCCCGAGTGGTCGCCTTGTAGATAGATGGGGCCGGGTTTCAATTCATCGGACCAGAGCGCGCCGCCGGTGCAGCCGAGAAGCGGCTCATTGTCAATGATGACCTTACCGTTCAACTCCACTGTCAAGTGACGGTCCAGCAGCGTGATATTCAAGCTCTGCCACTGACCCGCCGGCTTCTCAGCGCTCAGACGAGGCGTGAGCCGGCTGTACAGCGCCCCCATGTTGTGCGAGTCGAGATTTGCGCCGTAACTGTCGCTGACCTGAATCTCATAGATACCGCGCAGATAGACCCCGCTGTTGCCCTTCTCGGGGACATTCACTTCAAGTTTCAGATTGAAGTCCTCGAACTCGGCAGTCGTGCAAAGGTTGCCATAAGAAACACGACGTCCTGCCCCGCGCTGACTCGGATTATTGACAAGGACTCCGTCCTGCACGGACCAACCGTTCTTGCTGTTCGGGTTGGTCAGTCTCCAGCCATCCAGATTCTTCCCATTGAACAATTCAATCGGCTTCCCATACTTGACCCTGGCAATATCCGGTTTCGCAGGAATCGGAGGAATCCGCTTGCCGGTGAATTCACTGCGGCTGACGCCCTTTCCGTCCGGACGAGGCCGGACTTGTGTCAAATGCAGGTCGTCCCCCGAAACCTTTGCGATAATCGTTTCCGTAAAGATCTGCGTCCGGACCACGTTGCCTCCGGCGTCCTTGCGCTCAACCTTATTGTTGCGCGTGACGTTCAGACCGTTCTCGTCCACATACACGCTATCCACGGCCAGAACGCTGCCTCCGCCCCACAAGATACTCGCGTCCAGATATCCATTTTCCTGCGTGACACCCAGCCAGCCGGCGCCGCCGCTTGGAATGGTCAACGCCCAGCGACCGATATAAGGCTCAACACTCTGGGCGGCACAAACTGATACGCCGCCGACCCACACCATTAAACAAACCAAGACATAGTTCACGCTTCTGTTCATGGCAGACACCCTTTCAAACCATTCTATAGCAACTCAAGACGAGGCACAAAACTCGCCGTAGGATACCAAGGCTGTCGCGAGAATTCAATAGAATACTATTGCGGGTTCTCCTCGCCGGTGGCTTCGGAAGTCGAGGGCGCACTTTCGGTTCCGGTTCTTCGTAGCTGTTGTTGCACGTCCCGGAGCCGGCTTTTCGGCTGCTCGATTTCCTTGAGTGTCTCAGGCAGTGTTTCTTCAAGCCCATCTACTACGTATGGGGTGACAAAAATCAGCAGCTCGCTGTTGGCCATGACGCCCTCGTTGTGGCGGAACAATCCACCGATAAGAGGCAGATCGCCCAAAAGGGGGAGCTTTCTCTGAACGTTGCTGTCTTCCTGGAAGAGCATGCCGCCAAGCATGAGCGTCTGGCCGTCCTGGACGATCATGTTGGTGGTCGTATCCATCTCGGTTCTGACCCGCTGGTTGTTGATTTCTTCAGGGGTCAGTTGCGACAGGACGACGTTTATGATCATGTCCACGTTCTTCTCGGGGGTGATGCTGGGTCTTGTTCGGAGCGTCATGCCGACTTTCTCATACTCGTAGTCGGAAGTCGCCCGGCCTCCCGTGTCCGAAATCGATACGCGCGTCTGGAAACCGACGCGCTGGCCCTTGAAGAATTCGGCTTCTTCGTTGTCCTTGGTCCACAACGTTTGCTGATTGAGAATCTTGGCGTTGAGCTCTTTGACCAAAAAGTCGATCAGGACGCTAACGTCGGCACTGACGCTGACTTCGGAGCGGTTTCCGGCGTCGCCACCGGCGCCGAATACGAGCGCCCCATGCTTTCCCAGCAAGCTCAGGATATTCCGGGCGGTGATGGCGTTTTCGTTGTCGAGGGTAGCCCATCGGGCCTGATCGGATGAGAGCTGGACGCCGAGGCTGGTCATGTTGGTGTGGTCGATCTGGACGATGATCGCCTTGATCATAACCTGCTTGCCCGGCATATCGAGCTCTCGGATCATCTCTTCGATGTTCTGCATGAACTCCGGCGGCGCCAGCGCCAGGATCGAACTGCTGTAGCGGTCCGGGATAAAACGCGCCCTGCCTATGACGTTGCTTATGGGCATCTCGCCAATGCTGGTGCGGCCCGTCGTCCACCAGGGCCTGTATTCGGCTACCGGGCCGGCCCCTCTGCCGGCACTGCTCGCGTTGGCGGTGTTCCTGCTGTTGTTGTTGGTGGTGGTGCCCTGGGAATCATCCATCGAATAGTCACTGAGCCCCCGCTCGCTCAGTCGGATCGAGGCGCTGGTTCCCGTTTCATTGAACATCGCATTGAGGCTTTCGGCCAGCGTTTCCGGGTTGCGGTACCGCAGCTTGATGACTTTAGGCACTTCCGCCATTTCCTGCTGGTCCAGCGCGCGCACGAGGTCCTCGACGACGTCGTAGGCCCCGGGGATATTGCTGATGACGATGATTTTCTTTGTGCCCGGAACATCTTCGAAGGTGAGCTGCCCATAGAGGGGGCCGATGATTTTTTCTTTGTCCTGGTGCCCGAAGCCGAAGAGGTAGTCATAGACCGAGAAGCGGTTGCCTGCGGCCTCTCGGCTGAAAAGCGTGGTGAGCAGGTCTCTCATCTGAACGGTGTCGGAATTGCGCAGCTCGATTATTCTCGGCTTGACCTGGTTGACATCGATCGGGACATCCCATTGCCCAATCTGCTCCTTGATCTTATCCATATTGCCGGGCGAGGCGACAACCGTCACTTCCTTCAGGGCCAGGTGGGATATGACTTTGACCGTATCGGGTGATACACTTGTCCCGGTTTGGCCGGGCGCGCGTCTGCTGCTCACGAGCCTGCTTTCGCCATAGAGGTCGTTGACGTTCCTTTCTATGACGTCCGGGTCTGCATACTTGAGCTTGAAGTGCTCGGTCAGGAATTGTCCCGGCGGAACGTCGATTTCTTCGATGAGCTTCTTGACCATCTCGCGCAGGTCCCTGCGACCGAAAACCACAATCTGTTTTGCCTGATCCAGCGGCTGGACGAGAACGCTGGCCTCCAGCTCCGTTCCGGGCATCTGCTGGAGAGCCTGGTTAAGCTGAGTGGCCACCTCTCGCGGGTCCGCGTAGGTGATCGGAATAGTCTCGTATTCCCTTTCGAGCGGTTCTTCCCGGTCAAGCTTGGCTACCCACTCTCGAATCGACTTCATGTCCTGCGCCGAGGCGCGGGCGATAATCCACTTGCGTTTCGACTCCGGGATAAGCACGACCGGCATCTGGCTCGGGCCTACCAGCATGGAGTTGCTGCCGCTCGATCCTGAGCCGCTTCGGTAGAGGCTCGAGCCGCTGTAGGGCCGCCTTGAGGAGGTGCTGTACCTTCCGGCGGATCCGTAGGCAGACGTACTTCTGCTGTTGCCCTCGCTCAGCAACATCCGCAGCAACTGGACAATCTCAGACGGGTCGCTGTGGAGAACTTCAAGTATCTCGGTCACAGTGCCTTCGGCTTCGGGGACGTCAAACTGGGCGATAATCGTTTCGATCCGCAGCAGGTTTTGTACCGTATCGATGAGCAGCAGATTGCCCGTCATTTCGTCGGCGCTGACGTAGCCGGACTCGCTCAATAGAGGCACAATG
>DATKWR010000399.1:0-3968 GCA_035529475.1 Sedimentisphaerales bacterium
GCGGCGGGGAACAGATAGGTAAACTCCGTCGCCGATCCGTTACAGGTAGCGCCCTTGGTACTGTTCGGGTCGCTGACCGTGGCCCCGGCAGGGCCCGCCAGTATGACACACAATAATACTACCCACAGGAGTCGTTTCATAATAGCTCCAAACCTATTGCTTCTTGGCATATTCCGACGCGAGGTCCAATAGTTGCTCTAGTCCGGCATACAACTCTTTCTTCCTCTCGTCCGGAACATCGTCTTCTCTGAGTGCGGTCCAGTAGGGGCTCATCTTGCGAGAGATGGATCGGTACACCCTCAACTGCGATTGCTCCTCGATCGTCGCTTTGTCGGAAGCGTCTTTCTGGCTGAGTTGTTCCATGGCATCATAGAATTCAGCTATCTTCCGATTCGGGCGATAAGCGTCTCGCATAAACAAAGTTCCAACAACGGGCCAGTCCGAAGGCTGCTCCTTGCGATTCACGCCCATCTCGAATGTTCTCGCCACCCGACCGTAGAGTCCACCACTGTAGCTGTTGACAAGATACTCCAGTTGAGCGGGAGATGCGTCTAGGGTGGCCCCGATCTCTCGCATTAACTCAGTGGTCCATGGCTTGTATTGGTCCTCGGGTAACTTGCGAGACATCGACTCAGTCACGATAGGTCGATCAGCCCAATCCTTGTTCTGCATCACATCCACCACCGGACCAACCAGAGCCGGCCAATCAGTCGGATTGGCGTCTCGGACCGCCTCCTCGAACGCCCGTCTTACTTCACCAGGGTCGTTGTTGTACCGCGCGTCCAGTGCCGCGATAGGAATGGACTGGAAAATATGCCCCAATTCAAACGGGATGGGAATGCGCATAATGTGTGCCGTGCCCGGAACGCGGAAGTGCAAATATCTTGCCTTCTCACTGGCATCGAGAGCCTTGTACCAATCTTCGTCCTTGTTCCACCACCACATCAACAAAGCGGGAACGGTCAAACCCGCAATCGCCTTAATCGCCGTAGCAACCGGCCGCTCGCGGAAAGTGCGGACGATTTTGTCCGGCCCCTGAAGTGCCGCATTGAAGAAGGGAATCATCTGATTGAGCACCTTGGCGATACGGCCGTGCCGCGTAAAGTTGGTCGTGACGTCCTGAGCTTGGTTCAGGGCGTATACTGCCGCGTCAAGCGACCCCGTCCCGTAAATGTCTTCCCCTGCTTTTAAGGCAGCCTCGAATTCAGCAATACGGACACCGGCCTCAGTAATACCAAACAGTTCCCTTAAAGCGTCGATCGGATGCAGTACCGTTCGGACGACTATCGACTCGACTACTTCGCCCCGTAGATTCTGCGTAGCCTTGCGATCCTGGAGTACCTGAACGGCCATTTTGCCGCCCATGGCCTTGAACTTCTGGGCGGGTTCGGTCCTGGCGATATCTTTCACTACCCCGGCCGCCGCCGATACGGGCCCCAGTTTGGCGTGTTTGGCCAGGACGCTGAATGTCATTGAGTCCCGTATGAAGTTGCGCACCAAGCCAAAGGACGCATTGAGACCCGTCGCTCCCAATCGCACTGTCCTCGCGGCCTTGCCAAAGACAGACATAAACCACGGCAAGCTGTACTGATCGAGACCTTCCATGACGCGGTACACGTCCGGGTCCACTTCGTAAAACTGCCGATTTCCGTCGATTACCAGGGAGACAATGTTGTCTTTGCCGTAATACTGCGAAGCGTTGTAGTAGACGGTTAGCACCTCATCCCACTCGTCCATCATCCCCGAAGAAATGACATCCGGGTCGAGCCCGAGTCTGCTCTGAGCAATCCGAACGATATCCTTCTTGAGTTGCTCCGCACTGAATTGCACTGCTTGCGTCGGCGCCGGAACCTTCCACATAACAGCAGCCATACCGGGCCGTTCGGCGATCTTTGCCAAGGAGCGGGCCACCATAGATTTATGGGCCGTAGAGAAGATCCTCTCTGCTTGCTGAATCATGCTCTCGAATGGATCAATGATCTCTCTGCCGCTACCCTTGATGGCCTTGACTGGCTTACCGACCTTCGCAATGCCTTTACCTCCATCGCCCTGCCTCTGCGCTTCGCCCTCGGCGAATGCCCGCATAAACGGGACATAGATCGGATTCAACTCCTTGATCTTCTTCAGGGATTCGCTGTCCATGGCGCCCGAGTCGTGTAGGTAGTCCAGAAGGCGATGGTTCCATTCAGTGATATTCGTGGCAACTTTCTCCCACGCTTCACTCTTGTACTTGTCGTAAACAAATTGAGCATCGGCCTGGCTGATGCCTGGATTGATGCCGCGTTTGTGTAGCCAGAGAGCCCGCTTCGCAATGATCCAGCGCGTAAACGGTTTCATCTCCTTGCGGACCGGACCCAGAACCTGTTTGAGTCCTTCTCCTGTCCGATTTCCAGCCAGGTCTGTCGTGTACTCCATGACGAAATGCCGAGCCTTGGCGCCAGCCTTATCGGCATAGGCAACCGACAGTTCCACAGGGTCCTGGGACGGCGACAGGCCCTCCACGCCAGCCTCTTTCAGGCGAACCCGAAGTGGAGCCAACTCATCGCGGAACATGGTATCGGCCCACAGGGACAAGTGAGAAAGCCGCTCTCTTATAGTGCCCTTGATCGGCTTGCGATTGATTTGGCTCTCGACACGGGCCTCGGCACCTTGGAATCGCCAATTCTCGATCATGCCCTTAATGGCATTGAGATTCTTTGCCATCTCCGGATTCTTGGCCAGGTATGTCTCCGTGAACCACTTGTGCAGATTCGGTGCTATCGATTCGGCGTCTTCGCCGGTCAGGTATTCACGAGTGAACTCGGCCCATCCTTCTGATTTGTATCCGCCCGGCGGCTTCGTGTCGCCATACAGGGCCTTGCCCATCGCCATCAACTCGTCCGCAATCGCCTTACTGCCGGGCTTTTTAGACCATCGATCATTTGTGTGCCAGTCAAGATAATGCCCGACCTCATGGATGGCCGTCGTAATGGAACGCACGTCCTTCAATCGAATGCCGACCGCGTGCGGGTCGTACCATCCCAGCGCCCTCTTTCGGTGCGTTGCAACCCCGCGCATGGTGACGTTGAAGGCCCGCTTGGCGAAGTCGATAATCTCCCTTGCGGAGATCGGCTTGCCCTTCGGTCCCATCGCAACCTTGATCCGCCCGGCCGATTCTGTCGCGGGGAATCCCGGCGCAGTGCCGGCTGACGCCCCCGGCGACTGCTCAGCCGCTTTCTGCTCTAGAGATACTGGCCCCGCCTGCCCTGGCTTTATGGCCGGCACTATGGGTGCAGGGGACGGGGCCGTAGGTTGTGCAGAGTATTTCTCGTTCAGGGCCGTACGTACTGCCTCAGCAATCGCAATGTCTGCCTCTTGGTTGTAGTAGGTAGTTCGCTTGGGGACATCAAGGCCAAGCCGTCTGGCATGCACTGCAATGGTTTCCAGATCCTTGTCTATGTACTTTCTGCGAGCCTGAGTTTCGGGCTGCTTAGACAAACGGATGACACCTTCCGTTGCTGTATTGAGGCGAGCAATGGAATCCTTCTGCTTTTTGGTTAGAGGCTTTCCTTCTACGGTCGTAATAATTGGGGCCGGTTCTCCTTTCGTCTTGGCCTGACCCTCGGCCGGTACGGCGGGCGGTTCGCCAATGAGCCCTTCGTCCTCCATCTTAGTCCAGAAGCCAGAAGAATCAGGTGCTTCGTCTACAGTTGTGATGTCGGCATCAGGGAATTTGTTGCGGAGCCACGAGACCATATCTCGCCCAGTAATCGCATCCTCTTTACCAGAGTAGATGCCGTGGATCTCTACCCCTTCATCGGTTTCCTTGTACACGATATGGGATTCCTCTCCCCACATCGCTGCTGTTCCTCCGGTGGCGTCGTCTTCCGTCACGCTATCGGGTTCCTGCTGGGTCGCCTCCACCCCAGCGGCCTCACCCTCGGTCGGAACGGCGGCGGCTGGTTGCGGCGCGGGTGCAGCTTCCTCTT
>DATKWR010000400.1:0-2371 GCA_035529475.1 Sedimentisphaerales bacterium
GGAAGTTCTGGATAAACTGTCGTTGCCGGTCGATATCATGCCCAAGGTCGTGCCCCCGGGGACAGTCGTAGGGCAGTTGACGGGCCAGATTGGCAGAGCGCTTGGCTGCGGGCCCATTCCCGTAATCGCAATCGGCTCGCACGATACCGCTTCGGCGGTTGTCGCCGTGCCGGCTTCGCCCGGCACCAATTGGGCGTATCTCTCATCAGGCACCTGGAGTCTCATGGGCGTTGAAGTGCCGCAGGCGATTGTCAACGATAAGACTTTCGAGTACTCGTTTACAAACGAAGGAGGGGTGGAAAACACAATCCGGCTGCTGAAGAACATCATGGGCCTTTGGCTCATGCAGGAGTGCAGGAGGCAGTGGCAGCGAGAGGGGACGGAGTTGTCCTACGGCGAACTGGCCGCCATGGCGCGGCAAGCCAAGCCGTTTGCCCATCATATCGACGTCGATTACAGCGAATTTCTTGCACCGGGCGATATGCCGAAGAGAATCAACGACTATCTCGTCAAGACGGGACAAAAAGCAATCCGAGACAAGGGCCAAATGGTCAGAGTAATCCTGGAGAGCCTTGCCCTGAAGTATCGCTCCGTCATGGAGGCGGTGGAAGACGTCGCCGGCCACAGGATCGACGTCTTGCACATTGTCGGCGGCGGCATACAGAACGAGCTGCTTTGCGAATTCACCGCCAATGCGCTCGGCCAGAAGGTCGTGACCGGTCCCGTCGAGGCCACGGCCACCGGTAATATCCTCATGCAGGCCATCGCCACGAGGCAAATAAAGACGCTGGCCGAAGCACGGCAGATCGTCCGTAACACCTTTGAACTCAAAGAATACCTGCCCAACGAAACGTCCCTCTGGCAAGAGCAGTACGAGAAGTGCAAAAAGTGAAAAACGCAAAAGGCAAGCATACCTCCATCGAAGAACTCGAACAGAAACTGGACAGTTTCGATCCAGCCGAGAGGAAAGAAGCATTAGGTGCCCTCGCCGAAAAGGCCCGCAAGGGAGAGATTGAGCCGGCCCGTGTGGGGACCGACGTGAATCTGCATTGTCACACCTTCTTCTCCTACAACACGTACGGCTATTCGCCCAGCAAATTCGCCTGGCTGGCCCGCAAGGCGGGATTAGCCGTCGCGGGAGTGGTTGATTTCGACGTACTGGATGCGCTGGAAGAATTTCTCAATGCCGGAAGGATGCTCGATTTAAAAGTTTGTGCAGGGTTCGAGACGCGCGTATTTGTTCCCGAGTTCGCCACGAGAGTCATCAACTCGCCTGGCGAGCCGGGCATTTCGTACCACATGGGCGTTGGGTTTCCCTTCGCGAAGGTGCCCGCCGAGCAGCAAAAGTTTCTCGCGGGACTGCGGGAAACCGCACAGCGAAGAAATCGAGATTTGACCAACCGGGTCAACAAGTACCTTCGCCCGGTTGAGCTTGACTACGAGCGCGACGTACTTGCGTTAACGCCGGCGGGCAACGCAACCGAACGCCATATATGTTTGGCTTATGCTCGCAAGGCAAAAGAGATTCTCAGGCAACCGGATGCTCTGGCGGATTTCTGGTCGCAGAAGTTGGGCGTGGATGCCAAATCGCTCGGGCTTCCGGAGGGCAAGGACTTGCTCAACACCATCCGAGCCAAAACCATGAAGCGCGGCGGCGTCGGATACGTTCAGCCGGACAAGGGGTCCTTTCCGTGTATGGCCGACACGAACAGATTTATTCTTGCCGCCGGCGGGATACCGGTACATACGTGGCTTGACGGGACCAGTGATGGAGAGCGAGCAATCGAAGAGCTTCTGGACGTGGCGATGAGCACGGGAGCGGCTGCGATTAACGTCATTCCCGACCGCAATTACACACCCGGAGCGGCGGACGAGAAGACCATGAATCTGTACCAGTTAATAGAATTGGCCGAAAAGCTCGACCTGATCGTGGTCGAGGGCACCGAAATGAACAGCCCCGGCCAGAAATTCGTCGATGATTTTGCCACCGCCGAGCTGGCCCCGCTGGTGCCGGTATTCCTCAAAGGGGCGTACATCGTCTATGCCCACTCCGTCCTCCAGCGAAAATGCGGGCTTGGATACACAAGCAACTGGGCCAACAGGAACTTCGGCGCCGCCGGGAAGAACACGTTTTTTGAGCGGGTCGGACGGTTACTTCAGCCGCAGTGGGAAGACAGCCTTGCCGGGCTGGGGGATGACGCAAGTGCCGAAGAGATACTCGATAAGGTGACTGGTGAATGTTTGTAGTGTGCCCGTAAGGGCATTTGAAGGCAACGCCTTACGGCGTCACTACGAACAATTACCAACAAGAAGGATAGATCGTGACTGATCTTGCAAAAACACAATACGCAGTGCAGCTCGTCGGGCCGGA
>DATKWR010000401.1:0-3051 GCA_035529475.1 Sedimentisphaerales bacterium
CGCGGGATAGTTCAACTCCTCGCGGTACCGGTCGAGCCGGGCCTTCGGGAAGCTCCTGGTGAAATTCTTGGAGGTAAGGAAGTCCTCCATCAGGCCGTCTCTGTACTGCGGGCCGTACCCACTGGAGCAGGGGATGCCTTCGGCCTTGAGGGCCGCCAGGAATCTATCTCTCGGCACATTGTTGAACTGTTCCTTCTTGTAACGGAACGGGTACAAATGATACGCCGCGCGGGTGACGCCATCGTAGAGCTTGTGCGGGACGATACCGGGGATGTCCTTGATTCGGGACGTAAGGTACTTGGCGTTCTCGTTGCGTCTTTGGGTGTCCTTTTCGAGGCGTTTCATCTGCGAGAGCCCCACGGCCGCCTGGTATTCCGTCATCCTTCGGTTGGTGCCTACGATGGGGTTGTTGCCTGGCTTGTTCATCGTGCCGAACCGCCGGCCGCAGTTGTGGTAAGACCAGACTCGATCCATGAGCTCCTCGTCATTTCCGACGACGGCGCCGCCTTCGCCAATGGGCAGATGTTTCGAGTTCTGAAAGCTGAAGCATCCCAGGTTGCCCAGCGTTCCGACCTTCTTGCCTCTCCATTCGGCCAGCCACGCCTGGCAGGCATCCTCTATGACGACGAGGTTGTGTTTCTTGGCGATAGCGAGAATCTTGTCCATGTTGGCCGGCAGGCCCAGAATATGGACGGGCAGGATCGCCCTGGTCCTTTCGGTGATTCTTTCTTCGATCTTGTCCGGATTGATCTGGAACGTTTCCGGGTCGCTGTCGGCGAAGACCGGCAGGGCACAAGAGCCGATGACCACGTTGTACGTGGCGATGAACGTGTAGGGCGAGACAATCACCTCGTCACCGACTCCGACATCCAGAGCGTGCAGAGCGGTCAGCAGCGAATTGGTGCCGTTCACCGTGCAGACGCAGCGCTTCGCGCCCAGCAGCTCGGCATATTTTGCTTCAAATTCTGTAACGGTGTTGCCCTGACCTCTAAACCAGTTTCCACTGCGCAGGATGGTCAAAACATGTTCCTCGGCCGATCGATCCCAGACGGGCCATTCGGGAAAGGGCTTCGTTCTGAGGGCCCGGCCGCCAAGTATTGCGGCCTTGCCGGCTTTCTTACCGGCGTTTGCATGCGCAGGAATCTGGCTTGCCGCGACGGCGGCAGCGGCCCCGGTTGAAACCGCAGCCAAAAACTCGCGTCTGGTTAGATTCTTTCTACTCATCATAATCTCCCTTCATTCTTTGAGACTTCTTTAACTTGCATCAAGTCTTGTTTCCCTGGAGCGTGCCATGTTACACGGATTCATGCGTCCCGATTATTACCACACTACGGCCAAACCACTGAGTCTCCTGACGCATATAGTACTCGAGCAAGCAGCCTTACGCCAACCCAATTTCGCGATATCCGCCCACCGCCACACGGGAAATTCTTGTGCAATTGACTCTCGGCGGGTATCATCAGGCCCAGCCTTTGCACGAAAAGGCAATCGCTGTTCTCAGCATTTTGCAGGAGAAGACTATGAGACCGCTGAATCGTCGAGAATTTATGAAAGGTTCCATCGGCGCCGCTGTGACGTTCGCTGCGTTTTCGCAAACCGCGGTCCGGGGAGCGAACGAAAAAGTTATCGTGGGCGTGATGGGGTTGGGAGGACGCGGGACCCAGTTGGCCGAGAAGTTTGCCCAGCGTTCAGACGTGGAGATCGCGTATCTGTGTGACGCCGATACCAGGCGTTTTGCGCGGGCGCGCGAGGCGGTGGAAGAGGCCCAAAACAAACGAACGAAGCTGGTGCAGGATTTTCGCAAGATCCTCGACGATGGCAGCGTCGATGTCGTGATCAATGCCACGCCCGACCACTGGCACGGGCTCGGCACGATCATGGCCTGTCAGGCCGGCAAGGACGTCTATGTCGAAAAGCCGATGGCGCACAACATCTGGGAAGGCGGAAAGATGATCGAGGCGGCCCGCAAGTACAAGAGGGTCGTCCAGGTTGGCATGCAGTCGCGCAGCGCGCCCTATACGAAGAAGGCCAAAGAGTATATCGAATCGGGCAAGATGGGTGACATCCACGTCGTCCGCGTGTTCAACATGATGCAGCATCCCAAGCAGAAGGAGGTTGCCGACCAGCCGGTTCCGGAGGGATTCGATTATGACATGTGGTGCGGCCCGGCGCCCAAGCTGCCTTACAATCCGAGCCGCCGGTGGCTGAACCAGTGGGAGTATAGCTGCGGGCCCATACCAGGCGACGCGGTCCATCAGTTGGACCTGGCCCGCTATCTGCTCAACGATATTCCGTGCCCGAAGGCGGTTTCCCATGCCGGCGGGGTGTGCTCTTTGAAAGACCGCCGGGAAACGCCCGACACGCAGTTGGCCCTGTTTGACTATGGCGAGCTCACCCTGATGCTGGAAGCGGCTTTGTGGACGCCCTACATGAAGAAAACGTCCGCGGACATCCGGGATTCGGACCGCTTCCCGAACTGGCCCTTCAGCAGCACTAAGGTCGAGATCCTGGGGACCGAAGGCTTCATGTACTTTGGCCGGCATGGCGGTGGCTGGCAGGCTTATGATGCGCAGGGCGAGCTGGTTCGCTCCGAATACGGGCGGCAAGCCGACAAGGAGCATCAGGACAATTTCATCGAGTGCATCCGGACCCGCAAGAAAGCCAACGCCGACGTCGAAGTTGGCTACCAGACCGTTTTGTTGTGCCACATGGCCAACATATCGTATCGGGTCGGCAACCAGAGGCTTGAGTTCGACCCGCAAACCCAAACCTTCACAAACTGCGATCAGGCTAACAAGTATCTCAAACGCGAATATCGCGCCCCCTGGATCGTGCCGGAGACTGTATAGGAACCACACTGGGCGGACAACCAAATGAACTCACATAGACTCCTGTTGTGCCTCGCCATCACTCTGGCATGTTGCCCATGCTCGTTCGGCCAATGGATGGAAATCTCTGGCGTAACGTTCAGGCAGGAGTCGACGGAACTGGCGGGACCGAAGATCATCATCGAATACGATGTAAACGATCCAAACCTCTCAGGAACATCGC
>DATKWR010000402.1:0-2569 GCA_035529475.1 Sedimentisphaerales bacterium
TCCTTCGCCCGAGCCGGGTGTGCCGCTAAACTCGCGCGAGCCCCACCCCGGTATGGGGCGCTTCCACAGCAATACTCCGCTGAAAGCATCGCGCGCGACAACGAACCACTTGCTCGGCACGGTTCCATCCACACAGGTCAACGTCTCGTCGCAAATGCAAAACAACCGTCCGCCGGCCGAGACCATCGCGCTGACACTGGGCGTCCAGCCGTGGCTGCGGGCCCACAGAGGCCCGGCGGTCCATTGTAAATGCTGCGGCGGACCGGCGACCAGGTCGTTCGCCTCGGCGTTGCCGCCGGCATCGTGAAGACTATGCGTCCATTCATCGATTGCGTCCGGCCGGGGCTTGACTGTCTTGTTCCATGTCTCGCCGGATTTGATGTACAGCACGCCGTTGGGAGCCAGGACGCGCATACATTCTTCCATGGGCACCCGACCAGGGTTCTCGGCGACCAACAGGTTCACCAGGTTGTCGGCATACGGCAATTCCGTATCATCAAGCGTCTCGACCGACACGCTGCCGTACAGGCCAAGACCCTGGATGTGCTTGCGCGCCGCGGCCACCGCCTCCGGATGGGCGTCGAGCCCATGCACGAGGTAACTGTCATTGGCGCGCAGCGCCGCACTGAGCCGGCCGTCCCCGCAGCCGAGGTGCACAATCAGACCGCCCCGGACGCCGGTCGCGTCCAAAATCTGTTCACCTTGTTGCTTGCTCGCCGTTTCTGCCGCATCCGGCTGCGCCGTCGCAACCGACAACGTGCACGAAATCCATACAAGGCAGGCAAGGTCCATGAGTAACCAACGCTTCATTTTCATAAGTGTTTCTCCATCAGAGTGACAGGAGTTTTTCTTCGATCCACCGCCAGGTTCGGAGGTAGTCGCCTTTGGCCACAATCGCATCCAGCTCCTCGGTGTTCTGTCGCTTCAGCAAAGTCCACAATTTATTGGTGAGGCGCACGTTCATCTCGAACGTCGCCTTGATGTCCCATCGCGTGGGGGACGTGTCGGACGTAAAGAAATCATTATAGCCAAACTTCTGGAGGTAGTAAAGGAATTCAAGATAGTCCAGGAGATGATGCGTCCCGACCATGTAATCCCAGTCCCATTTTCCGTTGTTGTCATTGATATGGATGTAATAAAGAAACCTGCTTTGCGCCAGCAGCGACACCGCTTCGGCGGGATTCTCGTTGCCATACATCGAATGGCCGAAGTCCAGTGTCACGCCCATCTGTTCGATCCCGATTTCACCGAGCAGCAGCAGCGCTTTGGCGGCGGTGTCGATGAAACATCGCCCCCGCGTCTCGCTGGGCTTATACTCGATGAAAAGCGGGATCTCGCGAAGGTAGCCGCCCGCCTCGCCGAGCGTGTCGATCAGATTCTTCCAGGCTTGGCCGTAATCGTACTGGAAGCTGAATTCGTAGCCGTCCGCAAGGGGGCAGCAGGTCACCTTGTCGGCCCCCACCGCTTTGGCATAATCCTTGGCCTTCTTAATGAACGCGACGGCCTTGGCGCGGACCTTGGGATCCGTCGAGGTCAGAGACCCATTGCGAAATTCAGGTTCGGCCTTGACGTTGACATTTACCGCCGAGATGCCAAGCGAGTACCTTTCGAGCATCCGTCTCATCTGCTTTGGATCGTCGCAGACTTCATAAGGAAAAACCATTTCCACCCCACTGACCCCGTCGATGCCCGATGCCATTTGCAGACGTTCCTCCAGCGTCCTGGGCGGGTTGTACTCGTGAAATCGATCCTTGGTCGTACTCAGGAAACTCGTAATCACGGCGTGTTTGACCGGCTCATCCATTGCCTTTACTCCTCGTCTCTCTAAGCTTTCAATCGGTCCGCTAATTCTGGCGCTTCGTCAGAAGGACGACCCAATCCTCATCCGGAGCGCCGGGGGGTGGTCCGATTTCGACCCTGCGGCCAGCCGTCAGGCTCTCGGGGCCAGCCTCAAATTCTCCCGTTCGCGGGTTGTACCAGCGTTTTACAAACGTGCCCGCCGCGCCGCTGAGGTCCAGCACGCCGGTCTGCCTGGCGATGGGCAGATAGACTGCATAACACTGCCCGTCTTTCGCGAAAACCTGTCCATCGTGCGAAGACGTCTTGCCGGCATAGACCGATTCTCCGTCCAAAAGCTCGTCAGCCGGCTCCATTTCCCAAAACGGCAACTGCGTCTCCATAAACTGGCGAGCGTACCAGACGTAGTTCCACAAATCATCATACTTGCGGAAGTCCTCCGTATCAAGCAGCTCGGCCAGGATGAACTCCACCTGTCCTCCGGAAAGATAGGCCGGCCAGAGTTTTTCTCTTCGCAGCGCCGCGGAATCATCCGTCGGCATCCACGGCTGATCGTTCGTTGTAACCGTAAACTCATCCACGGCAATCGGAAATGGCCGCCCCGCTTGCGCCGTGAGCTTGCGGAACGTCTCCACAACCGGCTCGATGTCCTTTCGGCCGATCTGAAGTGAAGTGATACTGAAAAGCTTATCGCCCATAAATGGCTTCCACGCCTCAACGGGGTCCCCCGCGTGATGCACCGTGATCGGGTGGCCGTAAGGATCGAGCTGCG
>DATKWR010000403.1:0-21647 GCA_035529475.1 Sedimentisphaerales bacterium
ACGGCAGCTACACGATGACCGCTGCCGGCGCAGATATCTGGAACTTCAGCGACGAATTCCACTTTGCATACAGAGCGTTTTCCGGTTCCGGCTCAATCGCGGTGAGGGTCGATAGCGTCGAGCACAGCGACGACTGGGCCAAGGCCGGGGTGATGATCCGCAGCACACTGGACGCGGACTCCGCCAATGCGATGATGTATGTTACGCCCGACGGTCGGGTGGGCGTGCAGGTCCGGTTCGCGGATGGCGACGTCACTTACGGCGGGTCCACCGACCCGGGCGCCGCCATGGGCCCGACATGGGTGAGGCTGACTCGTCAAGGCAACAACATCATATTCCAGCTCTCCGGCAACGGTGTGAACTGGCAAAATTTCATGGGAGAGCCCGTGGGCGTTCCGATGAACCATACTGCGTACATTGGATTGGCATTGACCTCGCACAATCCGCGCATGTCATGCACGGCCAAGTTCTCCGAGTTGCATGCTCCCGATTCGAGGAATCCGCAGTGGGCGCATCAGGACATCGGCATTACCAGCAATATCGCTGAGCCGATGTACGTGACTCTTGCCAACAGCACCGGCACGCCTGCGATGGTTTATCACGAGGATGCAAACGCCGCGACGATAGACGCCTGGACACAATGGGTGATTCCGCTTGGACTCTTCGCAGAGCAGGGCATCGATTTAACCGACGTGGACAGGGTAGGCATCGGGTTCGGCGACAAAAGCAATCCGCAGCCGGGCGCTTCGGGCATCGTGTACTTCGACGATATTCGGCTTTACCGGCCCCAGACCACGCCCTGAGAGACGCTGGATTAGTGTAAGGGTTTGCGTCGGGTGCAGGCAAACAGGGACGGTTCATCGGGGTAGGGGTCTCCCCCCGCACACACACCTGCGAATCAGTCCCTTCACGCCCTCAGAATCTCGGTTTCTCACGATGTTGCGGCGTGAAAATCGGACGGAATCGGACCTTTTCCCTTGACAGCGAGGGGGTTGATTTAGTATAAGCATTATGGTGTGAAAATTAACTTTCTTTATCGAAGGAGGATTGACATGTGTGAAAAACTGACCCGCTTAGCTGCTTTTGTATTCGTGTTGTCCCTGGTTGCGCCGAGTATCGGCGAGGCTGCCGACCCGAATCTTGTAGGCTGGTGGAGGTTCAACGATGGCTCCGGCACGGCGGCTATCGACTCATCGGGCAACGACCACCACGGCGTGCTGGTGGATAATCCGGTGTGGATAAGCGGTATCCAGGGTGGTGCGCTGCAGTTTACGGGGGGCAACCACGTGGCTGTGCCGGGCTACGACGGTGTATTGGGATCGCGCGCCCGGACTAGTGCGGCGTGGCTCAACGTGACCAAAACGTCGGCCAGCATCATCACGTGGGGTCCCGCCGGCGGCGGCACAAAGTGGGCGATGCGGACGCACAATGGGCCTGCGGCCGTGCGTGTTGAGTGCGGGCAAGGCAATACGTGGGCGACCACGGACCTTGCAGATGGAAACTGGCACCACGTGGCGGCGGTCTTGGAAGACGACGGCTCCCCCGATATCAGCGAAGTCAAGTTCTACGTGGATGGAAAGCTGGATCCGACGGCGCCGGGAGGCACCCCAAGGGCGATAAACACATCCAGCGGCGTGGAGTTGCAGATTGCGTACGACCTGAACGCTACTGGCAGGACGTATGATGGAATGATGGATGACGTGCGCATTTACGATCGCGCGCTGAGCGCCGCCGAGATTCAGGCTCTCATAGACAACCCGGGCGTGGTGACGCAGGCCCTGGCGCCTGATCCGAATAACGAGGGCGTGATCGACACCACCTGGTACACTTTGCGTTGGACGCCGGGCGATCTTGCGGTTTCGCATCAGGTCTATATCGGAGAGAGCTTCGACGACGTCAACGAAGGGAAGGTGCAGCCTCTTTCTACGGCGGCGCCTTTTCTCCTGGTGGGTTTTTCAGAACCATTTCCAACCGGCTTGAAGCCGGGGGCTACATACTATTGGCGTGTGGACGAAGTCAACCCATCCGAGCCGGGCAGTCCGTGGAAAGGCCGTGTTTGGGAATTCAGCGTTCGCCCCAAGACCGCGTGGAAACCGGTGCCCGGTGACGGGGCCAGATTCGTGGATCCGAACGTGGACCTGAGCTGGGACCCTGGCGTAGGGGCGGCCTTTTTCTATGTCTATTTCGGGGACAGCTTCGCCGATGTGAACAGCGCTGGAGGTGCACCTTTGACGACTGCGGCCACATACGATCCCGGCTCGCTGGAAACGGGCAAGACCTATTATTGGCGCGTCGATGAAGCCGATCTCACAACGGTCCACAGGGGCAAGGTCTGGAGTTTCACCACGACGACCCCGGGCGGTGGGCTTTTAGGCGAGTACTTTAACACCATGGATCTGAGCGGCCAGCCGATTCTGACCCGGACCGACCCGGCCATAGACTTCGACCTCGGCGCCGGCTCGCCCGAGCCCAACCTGGTTCAGGTGGACGGGTTCTCGGTTCGCTGGCGAGGCGAAGTGGAGGTTGCCTTCTCAGAAGTCTATACCTTCTACACACGCACCAACGACGGATCGAGGTTGTGGGTCGATGATAAGTTGATCGTGGACAAATGGGCGTGGGTCAACACCGTCGTTGATACGCGCGGCAAGCCCATTCAGCTTGTGGCCGGAGGGCGATACAGCATCCAGATGGAGTGGTACAATGAAGACGGAAACGCCGAGGCGCACCTGTTCTGGGAGAGTGCCAGCGAGCCCAAAGCGATTATTCCGTCGGCGGCGTTCTCACCCCCTGTAAGGGCGGGCAGTCCGAGTCCGGGCAACGAAGACCCCAGCGCTGCAATGGCACCTGTTCTCAAATGGTCCGCCGGACTTTACGCCGCGTCACATGAGGTGTATTTCGGCACGGATGCAGATGCGCTCGCCAATGCGACCAAGACCTCGCCCGAGTACAAGGGCAGCAGGACGCTTGGCTCTGAGAGCTACGACCCCGGCGTGCTTGTCTCGGGTACGACCTACTATTGGCGCGTCGATGAAGCAAACAACGACGGAACGATCAGCGAAGGCAGCGTCTGGAGTTTCACCGTGGGTGATTTCCTGGTGGTGGACGATATTGAATCGTACAACGATCTTGACGAAGCGGACCCGGCGAGCAAGCGGATCTATCTGAGCTGGATCGACGGTTTTGGAACGACGACTAATGGAGCATTCGTTGGCAATCTGGACGTTCCTCTGACCGAGCGGAGCAACGTTCACGGCGGCGCCCAGGCGATGCCGTTGTCCTACGACAACAATCTCAAGTTCTCTGAGGCAACGATGACGTTGACCGCCGGGAATGACTGGACGCGGCTGAGCGTTGCGGAATTGTCGCTGTGGTTCAGAGGCGACGGGGCAAATGCCGCCGAGCCGATGTACGTGGCTCTAAACGGTACAGCCGTGGTCTATCACGACAATCCGAATGCGGTCCAGATCGCGGGATGGACGCAGTGGATCATCCCTCTGCAGCGGTTTGCCGATCAGGGCGTGAACCTGACCAATGTAACTAGCATCACGATTGGCTTCGGCACCCGCGGCAATACAACTGTCCCTGGCGGCACCGGCCAGATGTACTTCGACGACATCCGCCTGTATCGCTCGAGAACTGCCCCCTAAAAGGCCGGACCGTTTCGGTTGAGACGCGAATCGTGATGGGCATCAATCGGGGCCTGTACCGGCTTGGTCGGTGCAGGCGTCAACAGAGCACATCAACCGAGAGCGTTCATTGGACGAGCGCAGAATATGCCTGATAGTTGCTCGCGGAGCTTCCGGGGGCTTGATTGAGGCAGAAGGCAGAGCCGGCGCTATTATTTTCCTTGACGAGAGGGTGGCAAATTTGGTATAGGTAGGGATAGGCTATGTCTGTGCGTTGTTTGGAGAATCCTCTGAAAAGCACAGGTCAACAAGGCAGAGATGGGACAATTAATGTCGCATGCTTTGGATGTCGAATCTTTTTGCCGTGCCGTCGAAGGTTCGGGTGAAAAAGGAAGGAGGCAGCGTCAAATCACAAAGAATCATCATTTTGGGCGGACTGAAGTAAGCTGTGGCGATAGTGAAACATGTTGCCTATTGTTCTGGTGGTGACTGGAGCATACGGTGTATCTGTATCTGACTCGTTCTGATGGAGGTTGTATTATGTACAAGAAATCGTTTTATTTGCCCTGTTTTTTCCTGGCCATAGCCCTGGGCGGGGCGATTCAGGCGGCGCCACTCGCCCCTGACGATGGAAGTGTCAAAGACAATCTTTGTCTGTGGCTGAGGAGCCCGGACGTCAACTACGACCCCGACACGGGTATATGGACGGATCTCAGTGGCAAAGGCAACGACGCCGTAGCGATGGGTGAGATAGCTGCCTGGGGCGTCACCTATGCAGGGCCAACGCTCTCGATCGGTAGTAATCCAACGGTGTTTGACCATGAATTCGGCACCGTCAAATTTTCAGCGGATGTAGATGATCTGATGCGTGCGGCCAACATCAACGGCGGTGCGGGACTATCCGAATTGACCATAATCGGCGTGTACAAGCTCTATAACCAAAGCCAGTCGGGCGCGGGCATGACGCGCCCATTGGGTATTGGCTCGTTCATTGGCGAAGAGGCCAACCTGGGCGACTACTTTAACCTGGCCAATGACGTGAGTATTCGCAAGGACAACGGCTCTGTCGGAGGCGCTACGGCCACGCATCCGGACAATGCGTTCTTCATTCGGGCGGCGAGGATGAATCCGAGCACCATCAATCAATGGTTCAACACAGACGGAACGCTCCAGCAGGTCCATGCCGTCAGCGGATCATCCTATACCACTTCTGTGGACAATTTCTACCTTGGGGACATGCGCGCCGACAGCACGAGTGGCGGCGGCACATCCGGCTACTCGCGTTCGGACATGGAGATTGCCGAGGTGGTCGTGTACAATACGGATCTGACCGATGCCCAGATACAGGGAATCAGCGAGTGGCTGCAAGCGAATCTTCGTAGGGAACGCAAAACAGCCTTCGGTCCCAAGCCTCAAGACGGCACCATACTCAGCCAGACATGGGCCATCCTCGGTTGGGAACCCGGAATTTCCGCTGTTTCACATAATATCTATATTGGCGACGACCGTGGCCGAGTCGATGAAGCCACGGCGGACGACGTTGACATATTCGCGGGGTCCACCGCGAGCACCGGTCAGACGGTTGGCTTTCCCGGCTTTCCCGTCCCGGAAGGGTTGCAGCCGGGCACAACGTACTATTGGCGAATCGATGAGGTCAACGATGCCGACCCCGACAGCCCCTGGAAGGGCAAGGTCTGGAGCTTCTCGGTGCCTCCACGGACCGCCTACAATCCTCGTCCCGCGGATGGGGCAAAATTCGTGGATCCGAATGTTGAGCTCACTTGGACCGGAGGTTTCGGTGCGATCTTGCACACGGTCTATTTCGGCAACAATTTCGACGATGTGAATACCGCTGCCGCCGGCACCGCCCAGGCAGCCGCGAGCTACCGTCCCGTCCCGCTTGAATTAGAGACGGTTTACTACTGGCGCGTCGACGAGTTTGATGGGCTCGCCACGCATAAAGGCAATGTCCGCAGTTTCACGACTACAAAGGCCGGCGGCGGTCTCCAGGCGGAGTACTTCAACAATACAATCCTTACTGGCGAGCCGGTATTGAGCCGCCTGGACCCCGAAATCGACTTCAACTGGGGCAACGCGGACGTGCCGGGAGAGAACTCTCCCGACGCGAGTATAAGCGTGGACAACTTCTCGGCCCGCTGGACGGGTGAGCTTGAGGTGGACCTGACCGACACCTATACGTTCCATATCAACGCCAATAACGGATTCAGGCTCTGGTTGGACGGAAAACCCATCATCAATTACTGGGCTAATCCCACAACCAGCAGGCGCCACAGTGATCCGGTCGAACTGGTTGGAGGTAGCATCTACTCCATTCGCATGGAGTATTCGGAAGGCGATGACGTGGCGATTGCCCAGTTGTTCTGGCAGAGCAGTACACGGGAGCAGCAAATCATTCCCAGCGGTGCGCTGCAGCCTTCTTTGAGGGCGGGCGATCCGAACCCCTACGACGGAGCTGCGGATGTCAACCCAACGACTATCTTGAGCTGGAGGCCGGCAGAGGCCGCCGCTTCCCATCAGGTGTATTTCGGCACGGACGCCGAGGCCGTGAAGAATGCCACGGCAGCCTCACCGGAGTACAAAGGGAGCAAGGTTCCTGGTCAGGAGACCTTCGATCCCGGCAAGCTTCCGTGGGAAAGCACTTTCTATTGGCGCGTCGATGAAATCAACAACAACAACCCTGATAGTCCGTGGGTGGGCAAAGTGTGGGGCTTCACAACGGGCGGTTTCCTTCTCGTGGAGGACTTTGAGTCGTACAATGACCTTCCCGAAGAGGACCCGGCGAGCAACCGGATCTATCTGACGTGGATAGACGGATTCGAGACCCCCTTGACCAACGGCGCTTTCGTAGGCAATATGGATCCTCCTCTGATGGAGCTCGGTACCGTTCACGGCGGCTTCCAATCGATGCCCTATCGCTATGACAACAATCTGAAGTACTCGGAGGCCACGATGACGTTGACGTCCGGCAAGGACTGGACGGCCGAAGGCGTCGCAGAATTGTCGCTATGGTTCCGAGGCAGCTCCGCGAATGCCGCCGAACGGATGTACGTGGCGCTCAACGGCACAGCGGTGGTCTATCACGATAATCCGAACGCGGCTCGCCAAACGATCTGGACGGAGTGGATGGTCCCGCTGCAGGCCTTTGCCGATCAGGGCGTGAACCTGACCAACGTGACGAGCATCAGTATCGGTTTCGGCACCCGCGGCAATACAACCTTGCCCGGCGGCACGGGCCAGATGTACTTCGACGACATCCGGCTGTATGGGCCGAGAACGGTTCCGTAGTGTGCAGCCGCACCAGTAAAACCAAGGTCTGAATTTGTTGCCATTCGCGGCCCACACCGAGCGGTCTGGGAATCAGAAGCATGGAGCATTCCCAGTTGCCCAAGGTCTATTTATTATTACCGGCCCGCGCGGTCAGCCCTTTTGTATTTCGATGTTGTCCATATTTCCGAGCAGGCCGTTGGCCAGGGTCAGGTAGGGTAGCTTTTTGGGGTTGTGGCCGAGCAGTTGGCTACCGATGGTATCGACGGCGACAGGATCGAAGCCGGCCAGGATGAGTCCTATCTTCTTGGGCGTGCCGGCCAAGTGCATGCCCGTCAGCGCGACCGAGGCGTCCACGATTGACAAGTCGGGCCTCTTGTATCGGCAGATATCCACCACGGATTTGTCCGTCGAGGGGCTGTGGAGCTTCGATTTGTTCCACGAGCCGGCGTAGAACTTTCCCGGGGGCGATGCCGAACATATTTTTCATGGCGATGGTGGTCTTGGTAAAACTGTGGTCCTTCAGCACGGGCAGCGAAATGATGAACGCCTGCTGCACAATGCGGGGCATACAAAAGCGTTTCAACTGCAGGGCGTCCTTGTTTTCGAGGGTAACGGTTTCGGCTTCGTTAAAGTCGATCAGTTCCAACCCGCATCTTTTGGCCAGGTCCGTGTATCCAAGCGCAGCGAAGAGATCAGCCGTTCTTCCCCTTCCACAGCCGTCGCCTATCGCAATTTCCGCCTTGGTGTGGGCTTTGCAGTAACGGTAAACAGCTTCGGCTGCCGCGACATCCGTGGTGACCGGCGGCGCGGAGGAATTTGTCAGGTTCGGCTTGATGATGATAAGGCCTTGCTGCGGCAGCCTCGCACCGGCTCCAACCAAATCGAGCGCTCCGGCTATGCTGCTTTCGTAATCGAAAAATTTCACCTGGGCGACCTGGCTCATAAGCTCTTGATAACATTGCGGTTAGTCTTTATGAACAAAATAATCTGGATATGGGTATTGACTGTCAAGAATTTTAGAGTAAATTTGTCAATTTCCGGCGAGGAAGGGGGAGACCTGGGGGCAAGAACTGTTATGCCTTTTTGTGGAGACAGATATGATAGAAGTCAAAGAACTTCGGCGAAGTTTCGGGCCGGTCGTTGCTGTTGACGGTATATCGTTCAATGTTGAGAAAGGAGAAGTGCTGGGGCTTCTCGGGCCGAACGGAGCCGGCAAGACCACCGCGATGCGGATACTGGCGTGTTATTTACGGCCGGATAGTGGGACGGCTACGGTGTGCGGGCACGACATCCTCCAGGACCCCATCAATGTCCGCAGGTCCATTGGGTACCTGGCGGAAAACGTGCCGGCGTACAACGAAATGACCGTCGGGGGGTTTTTGAACTTCATTTGCGACGTCCGTGAAATCAAGGGCAAGAGCCGCAAACAGGCACTGGATCGCGTTGTCCCGATGTGCTCGATTGATTCGGTTTATCATCAAACCATCGAGACTCTCTCAAAGGGATACAAGCGGCGCGTGGGGCTGGCTCAGACGCTCATTCACGACCCGGATGTGCTGATCCTCGATGAGCCGACCGACGGACTGGACCCGAATCAAAAACACGGGGTCAGGAAGCTCATCAGTAAAATGGCAAAGGACAAGTGCATCATAATCTCGACGCACATTCTCGAAGAAGTGGAAGCCATCTGCTCGCGGACGATCATCATCGCCAAAGGCCGAGTCCTGGTCGATTCAACGCCCAAGCAACTGAAAGAGGAACATCAGTGCAGTCTGGATTCCGTTTTCCGCAAGATTACAAGGGCAAAAAGTGCATAGTAAATCGAGCGATGTTGACCCCCGTGCACTTTTATACAGGAGAGAAGAATGAATAGTTTTTTGGCCGTATTCAAAAGGGAGTTGAAGAGCTACTTTACGACTCCTCTTGCGTATGTGTTTCTTGTGATTTTCCTGTTCTTTTCGGGGTACCTGACGTTCAAGCAGGGCTTCTATGAAATGCGACAGGCGGACATGAGCGCGTTCTTTATGAATCTGCCGCTGCTGTTCGTCTTCATGGTACCCTCGACGGCGATGCGGCTTTGGGCCGAAGAGCGCAAGGTCGGCTCGATCGAGCTGTTGTTCACGCTGCCGATTACGATCACGCAGGCCGTCCTGGGCAAGTTCTTCGCTGCGTGGCTGTTCCTGGCGATCGCGCTGGCGCTGACGTTCCCCATGGTGATGACCATCTGTTACGTGGGCGATCCCGACGTGGGCCTGATCATCACCGGCTACGTGGGCAGCTTACTGATGGCAGGTGGATTCCTCGCCATCGGCTGTTTCTTCTCGGCCGTCAGCAAGAACCAGGTCATCAGCTTCGTGCTGTCGGTGGTGGCCTGTGCGGTGCTGGTTTTCGCCGGGATGCCGTCCACGCTCAGTTACGTCTCGACGTTCCTGCCCGCGGGCCTGGTCTCGGCCATAGGGAACATGAGTTTTCAAGTGCATTTCGAGTCGATCCAGAGAGGCGTGCTGAAGTTTGGAGACCTTTCTTATTTTGTATTGTTGATCGTCGGGTGGATTGCCGCCTGCAGTGTTGTTTTGGATGAAAGGAAGGCCAGCTAATGAACCGAACGATACGAGCGATTATCGGGGCGATCCTGGTTTTGGTGATTGCGTTCTCCACCATAAGTGTTTGCCAGAACATCGGAAAGCCGCTGAAAGTTGATGTTACCGACCAGAAGCTCTATACGCTCTCGGACGGCACCCGGTCGATTCTTGGCAAGCTCAATCAGCCGATCAAAGCCAAGCTCTACTATGCCAAGACGGCTTCGCTCAAAGGACCCGACCAGATTCGATTTTTCAACAACTACTACGAGTTCGTCAGGGCGCTGCTGGAAGAGTACGTCTCGGCCTCCAAGGGCATGGTTGACCTGGAAATCATTGACCCGAGACCATTTTCCGACGATGAAGAGCAGGCTGTGAAGTACGGGCTGCGGCGATTTCCCATCACCGAGGAAGAGAACTTCTTCTTCGGCCTGGTGGTGCAGACGCAGTTTGGGGTCGAAAAAGCCATTCCGTTCTTTTCCCCGGACCGGCAGAATTTCGTTGAGTACGACATCAGCTACCTCATCGACACCGCCGTGACCCGGCAGAAGAAGAAAGTCGGGGTTCTCAGCTCACTGCCGGTCATGGGAGACGACGTGAGCGGCTACATGGCCGAGATGATGATGCGACAGGGCCAGCAGCCCCAGCCTCCGTGGACGATTGTCGAACAATTGCGCAAGCAATATGACGTCGAGACGATCCCGGCCGATACCAACGACATCAATGACGTTGACATCCTGCTGGTGATTCACCCAAAGAACCTGCCGGAAGAGACGTTGTTTGCGATAGATCAGTTTGTGCTCAAGGGAGGCAGGACGATTGTCTGCGTCGATCCCCATTGCTTCTCCGACGTGCCCCCGCAGATGCCCATGCAGATGCAAATGCAGATGCAGCACGAGCGCAGCTCGGACTTGAATGTGCTTCTGCGAACGTGGGGGATCGAAATGCCGGCGAACACGTTTGCCGGAGACAGGAGCCTCGCGTCCATGGCCTCCATCCGGGCGAACGAAAGACCGGAGAGGGTCATTGGCTATCTCAACCTGGTGCCGGAAGAGAATTGTTACGCAAAAGACAACGTCATCACGGCCGAGCTTAACGTGGTGCGACTCTTGTTCCCCGGCGTGCTGAAACAGGTTGCCGATCCGAACCAGGCAAAGGACGGCGGGGCCGGGATCGAGCGAACACCGCTGGTGATGACGAGCAACAGGGGCAATACTTTTTCGGTGAGCGGCCCTTACGAGCTGATGTTCCTCGATCCGTCGAGTCTCATGCGTAAATTCACCGATGGGACCCAACCTATGGTCATGGGTTATCTGCTGACGGGTCGTTTCAAGAGCAGCTTCCCCGACGGCATCGACGTAGAGGTCGCCGCGAGTGGTGACGATTCGACGGGGGCGCCCGAAGATCCGAATGCGCCGACGACGACGAAGCGCGTTACGGGTTTGACCGAAGCGAAGGAAGACTGTGCCGTGGTGGTTTTTGCAGACGTGGACTTTATCAGCGACAACATGGCCTACCAGAGTTCTTTCTTCGGCAAGATGGTCGTCGGGGATAACAGCAGTCTGTTGTTGAACGCCATCGATGACCTGAGCGGCTCGAGCGATTTGGTTTCGATCCGTTCGAGAGGGAACTTTAAGCGGCCGTTTGTCGTGGTGGACGAGATTGAGAAACAGGCGGAAGCCGAGACCGCCGAAGAGGTGGAGAAGATTAACATGCAAATCGCTGGCTTCCAGGGCGAGCTGCAATCCATCGTCTCTTCGGCCAAAGAAGGCCAGGAAGAGGTCATCGGCAGCTCCATCGTGCAGAAGAAGAAGGAGCTTGAATTGAAGATTCTTCAGGCGCAGCGTCAGTTGCGTCAGGTGAAAATGACCCGGCGAGAACGGATCGAACGGCTGGGCAATCGTCTGCGTCAGGCGAATATGCTGGGCGCCCCGGTGGTCATCCTGCTCATTGCCATCGTGCTGGGGCTGCGTCGGGGTATGAGAAAAAGGCACTATATCAGCCATGCGAGCGACGCTTGAGAAATTACTATTTACTATTTGTTATTTCCGATTGAACGAACGCGAAACCCGCAACGCCTTATGTGGCAGCGACGTCAAATGGCAAATAGTAAATCGTAAATCGTCAATACATTAGGAGTCCGATCGATGAGTGACAAGAAACTTACGATATTGGGTATTGCGGCCGCCGTCGCGGTGTTGTGGGCCGTGATTCAGGCCCGCGTCTCGAATAGACCCAGGAGCGAGGCCAGCAGGCCGGTCTATCTGATTCAGGGGCTTGACCCGGCGGCCATCGACACGATCGTTGTGGGAAAGGCAGAAAATGCGGTCACGCTCAAACGCGATAAGAACGGCTTTGTCGTTGCCAGCAAGGACAACTATCCCGCCAAGACAAGCGAGATAAACAGCCTCGTCTCGAAGTGTCTGGAAATCAAGACTTCGGAATTCATTACGGATAACCCCGCGAATCATGAGGACCTTCAGGTGACCGAGGACAAGGCCCAGAACGTCATCAAGTTCATGACGCCTGAGCCTAATTCGACAGTGCTGGCCGGCGTGGTAATCGGTAAGACCGAAGAGCTGGGCCAGGGCACCTACGTCAGGTTGCTCACGAGCGACCCGAAGTTGAGCAATAAGGTTTATGTCTCGCCGAACATCCCGTGGTTTGCAACCGGGGCGACCAGTTACATCGAGCAGGAGCTCATCTCGGCGAAGCGCGAGGATATTGAGTCGGTGACGGTCAGCTCGCCGAACGGTCAGTACGTCCTGAAGAAGGCCGAAGGCGGTGACGAAGCTGTGCTGGAGAATGTTCCGGCCGGCAAGACGTTCAAGAGCAGCGAGGGTCAGAGCGTCTTCACCGCGTTGACGAGCCTGCGGTTTGACGACGTCAAGAAGAAAGCCGCCGACTTGAAATTCGAGAAACAATACGTCTGCAAACTGAAGGATTCGACCGTTTATCTGCTCGACATCGCTCAAAAGGACGACAAGACGTACGTTGCCTGCAAGGCGGAGTTCACCGACACGACGCCGGTGACCAAGGGCAGCGACGTGGAATCGGAAGAAGAATTGAAAGCGAAAGAGGCCAAGCTGCTCGCTCGAGACAAGGCTCAGAAATTCACGGCCGACCATCAGGCGTGGGTATTTGAAATCGCCGGTTGGACAGCCAAGAGTCTGACGAAGGAGCTGGCCGATTTGGTTGAGGATGAGAAGAAAGCGACGGAAGAAGATGCTGCCGAAGACCCCAACGCCGTGACGCCGATTCAGCCTGCTGAGCCGCAAGCTGAGGATCCAAATGCGGGCAAGACGCAATCTTAGAGCGCTGAGGCACACATCGCTGGTGTGGGATTGTCGGGGTTGGACGTGTTCATTCGCCGCCCCCATTGGATAGTGGCAACGCTCATTTTGGAGGGTTGCGCCGTATGAGCAAGATTTCCCGCAGACGATTTCTACATAGCGGCGTCGGATTCGGCGCGGCTGTGGCTGCGGCAACGTCGATGCGCAGCCGAAGTCCCTGCTGCAAGCGCAGAAATTCGAGAAGTAGCAGTGGACCGATGCGGCGAATTGGCAGGGCCACCATCGCAATTTCCTGGACTGCGTCAAGACGCGCGCCCGGACTATTGCCTCGGCGGAAGTGGCCCACCGCTCCAAGGACGACGTGTAAAGTGGCGACTATTTGCCTGCGGCTCGGGCGGCACGTGAGCTGGGATCCGCAGGCCGAGCGTTTTGTTAACGAGTCGGAGGCCGACAAGATGATCTCCAGACCGACGCGATAGCCGTGGCACTTATGACAGACGGAAGGATCAGGCATGAATAGGCATAAAAGTACTCGCTGTTGTCAAATGATCGGATTTGCAGTGCTGGCTGCCGTTGTTGCGCTGCCGACTCATCGAGCGGACGCCGGAACGAACAAACCGGGCAAGTTCATCATGCACCGCGTCGGGCAGTTCCGCAGCGAAGCGTGCGGAGTGGCCGATTTCAACAACGACGGAAAGCTTGACATCGTCGCCGGCCCCTATTGGTATGAAGCGCCCTCGTGGAAGCCGCACCAGTTCAGGTCTCTTGAGGGAAAACCAGACGCAAAAGGCAAGACGTACCGGGTGGACGAGAAAGGCATCGGCTACTGGGATGATTTTATGAATGCGCCGCTCGACGTTGACGGCGACGGCCGTACGGACGTCGTGACGTGCTGCTGGTTCAGCAAGGAGGTTGACTGGTACCGCAATACCGGGCTGGACGCGGGGCAGTGGCCCATGATTGTCGGCGACCAAAACGGCAACTACGAGTGCGGCGAGCTCTGGGACATTGACGGCGACGGCAGGAAACTTGAGATTCTGGCCGACACCAAGGATACAAAGTGGTACGAGTCGGGTATCGGAGGAGACGGCAAGCGAGGTTTGATAAAGCACGTTGTTTCGACGAACGAAAGGCCGTTTGGCGGGGGAGTCGGCGATGTAAATGGCGATGGCCGGCCTGATATTCTCAGGCCCGATGCCTGGTACGAAGCGCCGCTCGATCCTCGCAAGGGGCAATGGAAGGAGCATCCTCTGGCGGTCGGCAGCCTTACGGAGGGCCAGGCGGACCATACGCCCCAGATATGGGTGTACGATGTGGACGCCGATGGGCGGAACGATATCATCACCAGCTCAGCGCACGGCCACGGAATCTTCTGGTACAAACAGGCCGGAAACGGCGAGCAGATGTCCTGGTCGCAACACGTTATCGACAAGTCCTGGTCTCAGGCGCATAGTATCACGCTGGCCGACCTGGATAAGGACGGCGATCTCGATCTGGTCACGGGAAAGCGGTTCTTCGCCCACAATGGCAACGATCCCGATGCTCGCGCGCCTCTCGGCGTTTACTGGTATGAGCTCAAGCGCGGCGCTGCGATTGAATGGGAAAAGCATATTATTTCTTACGACGAGGGCATTGGCTCGGGACTGAGCATCCCTGTCGTCGATCTGGATGGGGACGGGGACCTCGATATCGTCGTGACCGGCAAGTGGGGTGGCCCGGTGTATTTCGAGAACACCGCCGGGTCGAATTGACAACTGAAGGGGGACATGGTGACGGCATCAGCGAAGGCATGGATTGCCGCGTTGTTTGCGGCTTTGTGTTTGGCTTCTGTTCCGTCCGGTGCAGCCGCTGAGCAAATCGACAAGGCGGATATCGACCAGAAACTGTCGGCGATAGTGAGCTACGAGCGGGGGACGGACCGGCAGCCTCTTATCGCGGTCGAATCGCTCATCCGCGACTCACAGAATCGGCCCGAGCAGCGCAAGTACATCGAGCGCCGATTGGCCGATTTGCTCGGTGACGCGACTCTCGAAGGCCAGTCCTTCATCTGCAAACAGCTTTGGTTTATCGGCACCGCCGATTCGGTGCCGGCCGTCGCAAAACTGCTGCTCGATGAGAAAACGGCTGATATGGCCTGCTATGCCATCGGGCAGAATCCGAGCCCACAGGCGTCAGAAGCCCTGCGAGAGGCGTTGAACAAAACGACGCCGAACGTGCAGATGCGAATCATCAATTTGCTTGGGGATAGACGAGACACGCAGAGCGTTGAGGCGATCGGCCAGCTTGCATTCGCTGAGCAGCAGCAGGTCGCGGAAGGGGCCGTTGCGGCGTTGGGAAAGATCGGCGGCCCGCGGGCGCGGGAGATACTTGTCCGGGCCAGGGCCAAAGGCAGCTCCGATCTGCGATTTGCGGCGACCGACGCGTACCTGCGATGCGCCGAAAATCTGGTCGCAGCGGGCGAATCGGAGCAGGCAACCGTCATCTACATGGAATTGGCAGCAGAGGGTGAATCTGCGATCTTCCGCAGCGCAGCGGTCAAGGGCCTTGCCGACGTGGGCGGTCCCGCTGCCGTGCCGGTGGTCGTTGCCGCTTTGCGAGACCAGAACCGCATGGTGCGGACTATGGCCAGAGGCTGCGTCCGGACGATGCAGGGTGAAGGTATTACCGAGATGTTTGCCGACGAGGTGCCGAAAGTCCCGGTGGATGAACGGGTGTTGTTGATCGGCGCCCTCGCGGACCGCGGCGATCCGGCGGCGTTGCCTATGATCATCACAGAGACCAAGAGCACGGATGCCCAGGTCAGAAAAGCAGCGTTGCAGGCCGTTGGAAAACTCGGGGACGCTTCCTTTGTCGACTTCCTCGTACAGGCTGTCGCTCAAGGCGGTAGTGACGATGAAAGAAACGCCGCTCTGGACGCTCTGACGCTGCTTCGGGCTGACGGCGTGAACGATGCAATCGTAAAGAACATGCAGAATTCGCAGGCGGATATTCGTTTGCAGTTGATCGAGGTTCTGTTCGATCGCGATGCCGTCGATGCGGTTCCCGCCTTGCTGGGGAAAGCGGCTGGCGCCGAGCCGACAGAGCGCAGGGCCGCGTTCAAGGCCTTGAGCAGGCTTGCCGGCGAGAAGGACCTGCCATCGCTGGTCGGGCTTCTCGTGAAAATGCAGGATGACGGCAGCCGCAGAGACGCCGAAAGAGCGGTGGTCGCCGTCTCCCGAAAGATCATCGATGAAAAAGAGCGAGCCAAGGTGGTTCTGGCTGCTCTGAGTGCGGAGGATCGCGTTTCTGTCCGATGTTCGCTGCTTCGAGTTCTTGGAGGCATCGCGAACGGCGGGGCGCTCGAAGCGTTGAGCAATGCCTTGAAAGACCAGGACCCTGCTGTGGAGGATGCGGCTGTTCGCGCGCTGGCCGCGTGGCCCGACGCGGCGGCGGCCGAAGTGCTCCTGGATATCTACGGCCGGACACAGAACAAAACGCATCGACTGCTGGCGCTGCGTGGTTTTGCCCGGCTGATGGCCATGCCCGCCGGAAATCGGCCCGTGGAGAGGATCCTGGATATGTGCCGCCGGGCGACGGCGCGCGCCTATGGCGACGAAGAGCAGAAACTTGTGCTTTCAGCGCTGGCGAACGTGGCCCACATCGAGACGCTCAGGATGGTCGAGCCGTTCGTGCGAAATGAGGCGGTCAGGGCGGAGGCGGCGACGGCTTGTATAAGAATCGCCGGCGAGATCTTCCAGACCCACCCCGTTCAGGCCAGAGCCGCGATAGACGACGTGCTGGCCGTCCTGCTGGACGAAAACTTGCGGAAACAGGCGGAAGGAATCATCCGCAAGATTGATTCGTCCGAAGCTGGCGTTCGCGAAATGCAAAGGTGAGCGTCCCGACGGAGGCCCGTCCACGAGGAAGCGGCCCAGGCATCGATTTTCCCCTTTGAATTCGGACGTGCATGCCGTATAATATACGAATGTCACGAGGGTATTGGTTAGGTGAAAGATGGAGCATGGCCATGCACAGACGAAGCGGATTCACACTGATAGAACTGCTGGTGGTGATTGCCATCATTGCGCTGCTGATGGGCATATTGATGCCCGCCCTGCAGCGGGCCAGGAAGCAGGCTCAGGGCGTTATGTGCAAGAGCAACTTGCGCCAGGTCGGTCTGGGGGCCAACTTGTATGCTGAGGAGTACGACCAGTTCGTCCCGCGCGGTCTGGCGGGGGGGACGGGCAAGGCCTGGTTTCAGCTTTTCATGCCCTTTCTCGCTCAGAAACCGGTCAACAATGACTACCGCACGGTGGATATCTACCGCTGCCCCGCCTATCCGGACAAAGAGCAGACGGTTTGCTATGTCGTGAATGGCTGGGACTTTAAGGATAGAAATGACATGCAGGGCTCGGAGATATTGAAGCCCTCCAAGCTCAGCGATTGCGCGCGCCGGGCCTATACGATTTACTTAGCCGACAATGAGGACGGCCCCTGGCGGCACATCATAAAGACCGCCGACGGCGATGGAAACAATCGTTGCGACGTGTGGACGCCGGGGCACCTGCCCTCCTTCGACAGTCAGGACGTCACCAGAGGCAGAAGGGTCGCGCGGCAGCGGCACAGAAAGGGCGCCCACTGCCTGTTCCTTGACTGGCACGTCGAATGGATGACCGCCGAAGACATCACCATCGACCTTTGGCGATTCGAGAAATAACGGATTGACTGCTCGCCAGCCCCCCCCCCGAAAACGGCAAGGAGGCTTTTCACGCCGGACTCCTTTACGCTCCTGCTCCAGTGTCCAGTGGATTTGCCATGAAGAAACTTGCAAAAGCCGCAGAGGTGGTTTCTAATGGACCACAAAACAGGGCTTTGTAACTAAAAGGAGATTATGACATGGCAAAGGTTCATATTGGAGTGAACACAGAGTACGTGCGGCACGCCGACAAGGGCTTCGAATGGGCGGTGGAGAAAGCGGCGCAATTGGGATATGAATACATCGAGCCGTGGGTGCATTTGGGCCGGGAGCTGATGAGCGAGGCGGGCTACTACATGACGGTTTCGATGCTGGACGATCCGTACCGCGTCAAGCGGGCGTGCGAGAAAGCGGGGATAAAGCTCTCCGGCCTGTCCTGCCATACCCCCCTGTGCAGGCCCGACATCAGCGGCAACTACCTCAAACAGGCGATTCGTTTCGCGGCCGAGTGTGGCGCCCCCGTGGTCAATACCGATGAAGGCCCGAAACCCCCCTGGACTACGGAAGCCGAAGACCACGTCCTGATGCGATACGTGCTGACCGAAGCGGCGGCTTTTGCCGAGCCCCGTGGAATCCTGATCGGTATAGAGCCGCACCAGCAGTACAGCAAGAGTCCCGAAGGCCTGGACAAAATCTACAATCTGGTCGATTCTCCCGCTATCGGCATCAACTTCGATACCGGCAATTCCTATCTGAGCGGCCACGATCCTGTTGAATGGCTCGACCGGGTCAAGGACAGGCTCGTCCACCTCCACGCCAAAGATATTTCGGTGCAGCAGTCCAAGGACGAGCGAGGCAAAGTCACCGGAACGCCCGCCGGCTGTGCGTGCGGCGATGGTGTGGTGGACTGGAAGAAAGTGGTCGAGATATGCAAGGCTGCCCCGCGAGACATTGTGCTGAGCGTAGAGTGCGGAACCATAGAGCAGGCCGAGAAGAGCATCAAGCATCTCAAGAACCTTGTCTAAAACGTAATCACAGGTGGATGATATGAGCAGACGCACATCAAGAAGGCAGTTTCTGCGTACTGCGGCCATTGGTGCTGCTTCGGCCGCACTAACCGCGGACGTGTCATTTGCGGGACCTGCGACGCAGAACCGGCGATCGAACAGGCCGAATGTCGTTTTTGTTTTTGCCGACCAGTGGCGGGCGCAAGCGAGCGGCTATGTGGGCAACAAGGACGTAAGAACGCCGCACCTCGATGCTTTGGCGGCGCAGAGTGTGAATTTCACCAACGCCGTCTCCGGCTGCCCGGTTTGCAGCCCTTATCGTGCCAGCCTGATGACCGGGCAGTACTGGCTCACCCACGGGATATTCTATAACGACAAGCCTCTCGATCCCGATGCGGCCACCATAGCCAAGGTGTATCGCCAGGCAGGCTACAAGACCGCCTATATCGGCAAATGGCACATAGATGGCCATGGCAGAACCTCGTTTATCCCCAAAGAAAGAAGACAAGGCTTCGATTTCTGGAGGGTCTGCGAGTGCACGCACGATTATAATCACTCGCTCTATTACGCCGACACGCCCGAACAATTGTACTGGCCAGGCTACGATGCCATCGCCCAGACGCGCGAAGCGCAGAGCTACATTCGCGACCATGCGAACAAATCTCCATTCGCTCTTTTCATGTCGTGGGGACCGCCCCATGACCCCTACCAAACCGCGCCGGAGCAATACCGCAGCATGTATGCCGATCCCTCGAAGCTTGCTGTTCATCCGAACGTGCCTGAATTATTGCGAGAGAAGGCGCAGCAGGCAATGGCGGGCTACTACGCCCATATCGCCGCACTCGATGATTGTCTCGGCGATATTCTCAAGACGCTGGATGAAGGCGGCATCGCCGACAATACGGTTTTTGTTTTCACCTCCGATCATGGTGACATGCTGCACTCTCATGGCCAGACCAATAAGCAGAAACCTTGGGAGGAGTCGGTCCGCATCCCATTTCTGCTTCGCTATCCGGCGGCGTTGGGAAGGGTGGGTAAGACAATCGACATGCCGATCAATACGCCGGATATTATGCCGACGCTACTCGGCCTGAGCGGCCTTGAGATTCCCAAATCGGTTGAGGGCAGGGATTTTTCCGGGGTCGTCAAAGGAACGCAGCAGCCCGACAACGATGCTGCCTTGATTATGTGCCCGGTCCCGTTTCATCAGTGGAATTACAGCCGGGGAGGGCGGGAATATCGGGGCGTGCGCACGCGACGGTACACCTACGTGCGCGATCTCAAAGGACCCTGGCTGCTCTACGATAACCAGGCGGATCCGTATCAACTGAAGAACCTGATTGACGACCCTGGTCATACGCAGGTCCAGAAGGAACTGGAGGAAATTCTCTCCGCCAGGCTCAGGGAAACGCACGACGAATTTCGGCCCGGTCCGGAATATATGGCTAAGTGGAATTACCAGTGGGATGGAAAAGATGCAGCCCCGGCTACCGTTGAAAAAGCGGAGAAGGGAAACGATATATGAGAAGGTTCAAGATATTGGCTTGTGTGTTTGTCTTGCTTATTCTGACTATCTCGTGCGGGATGCCTGTGAAAGAACGCGTGCACATCACAACGGAGCAAAACGTCCTTTCGATTCGTGGAGGCGATGGTGTTTTGTCCTGCTATCGTTACGAAGATGTGCCTTTCAAGCCATGCGTGCAGCAGCTCTTTTCACCGGCCGGCGTCAACGTCTTGCGTGATTCTCCCGCCGACCACAAGCACCATCACGCACTGATGTTTGCCGTCGCCGCCGATGGCGTGAATTTCTGGGAAGAGCAGAAGGAGCCGGGCCAACAGGTCCACAGGCGGTTCGTCGAAGTCAAGACCGCCAGACGCGGGGGAATACCCTACGGAGGGTTTGTCGAACGCCTTGACTGGATGAATCCGAGAACTGAAGAGTTGCTGCTTGAAGAGTCCCGAAGAATCGAAGTGTCATCTGTGAAGGATTTTGACGTGACGGTCCTGAGCTGGCAATCCAGCCTGAGCGCGCCGGCGGCCAAAGAATCCGTCACGCTATCGGGTTCACATTACTTTGGTCTGGGTATGAGGTTTGTGCAGTCGATGGACGCAAACGGCCGGTTTCGCAATTCCGAGGGCGGGGCGGGTGAGGTAGTTCGGGGCGACGAGCGGGTCACCCCCGCGAAGTGGTGTGCCTATACGGCTCAGGCGGATGGCCATCTTGTCACTATTGCCATGTTCGGGCATCCCGACAATGTGCGAGGCCCGACGCTGTGGTTCACGATGACCAAGCCGTTTGCGTACCTGTCAGCCACATTGAATCTCTACAGGGAACCTTTGAAAATCGCGAGGGGTAACCCTCTATGCCTGCGTTACGCCGTGGGCGTCTGGGATGGCCAGGTTGAAGACAGCCAAATCGAGCAGGTGTATAGCTGGTGGGTGCAGAACAATTGAAACAGGGAACGCATTGAATCGAGGAGAAAGCCATGCTTGCTAACCAACAATCTCGCAATAACTCCGACGATGCTTTTACACGCAGGCAGTTCATTCGTGGTGCAAGTGCCGCCGCGGCAGTGACTCTTGCGGGTGTCTCGGCGACCGGCAGCGCTTGGGGAGCGAACGAACGTATCGGCGTCGGCTTCATAGGTTGCGGTGGACGGAGCAACGCACATCTGAAGGCGGTGCATTATCTCAAGAGCCAGGGTGCCAATGTGGACATCGTCGCGGCTTGCGATGCCTTCCGCCCACGAATGCAGAAAGTCGTGGAGGGCTACAAGGCCAAAGGGTATTCGGACTACCGCGAGCTGCTCGCAGATCCGAACGTCAATGTCGTCTGCATTGCTACGCCCGACCACCATCACGGCTATCAGGCTATCGACGCGATCCGAGCCGGCAAAGACGTCTATTGTGAAAAGCCCGTCACGCACTGGCGGCAGTTCGAGCTGACCAAGCGATTGGCTGCGGAAGTGCAGAAGAGTGACCGGGTCTTTCAGCTCGGAACGCAGGGAATGTATGACTCAGCATGGTGGCAGATGAGGAAGCTCATTCAGGACGGCTTGATCGGTCAGCCTGTTCACGCCGAATGCGGCTATTTCCGGGTCGGCGACTGGGGCGAGCGCGGGATGCGGATCGACGATCCCAATGCCAAGCCAGGCTCCGACTTGAACTGGGAGGCTTTT
>DATKWR010000404.1:0-2439 GCA_035529475.1 Sedimentisphaerales bacterium
GTACAATCTTCATCAGGCGAATACTTCTTCATCGCCGCGCATTATACGGCCCGCCGGAGAGCTGTCAATTGACACGGCGCAGCCACGCACGTACAATGCGCAGCCGGTATCGTTTTGTTGGCGTATTTATCTGCTGTTGGAGCACTATGAAGATCCTGTTGACGAATGACGACGGCATTTTCGCCCCCGGCCTCGCCGCCATGTACAAGGAGCTGGTCGGGATCGGGGACGTCACGGTGGTCGCGCCCTCGGACAGCCAGTCCGGGGCCAGCCACAGCATTACTTTTGCGGAACCTTTGGTGTGCAACCGGGTCGATATCAACGGCCTGTTCACGGGTTTCAGCGTTCAAGGCTCGCCTGCCGACTGCGTCAAGCTGGCGGTGATGCAGCTTCACGAGGACCCGATAGACCTGGTCGTGGCCGGCATCAACAACGGGGCCAATGCGGGAATCAACGTCTTCTATTCCGGCACGGTCGCCGCGGCGATGGAAGGTGCGTTTCTGAAAGTCCCCGCGGTCGCGATGAGTCTTTCCCGCGAGGAGCACATGGATTTCGAGCGGGCCGCCGGGTACTGTCTCGATACGCTCAGCAAGCTCATGCCTCTCAAGAGGGGCAACGTGATCAACATCAACATACCGGAGCTGTCAAAAGGCCAGCCGAAAGGCGTGCGCGTCGTGCCGCAATCGAGCAAGGGATTCGACGAGCACTACAGCCGGCAGCAAAATGAGCAGGGGCAGACTGTCTTCCAACTGGCCGGCGGTGGGCATCTCGTTGACGAAAACCCAACCGATACCACGTCACTGGCCGAAGGCTACATCACCGTGACGGCCCTGGTCCCCGATATGACGGACCACCGGAAGATGCACGAGCTTGAGAAAATAAAATGGTGAGCCGCTGGCTGTAGGGGCAACCCCATGTGGTTGCCCAGGGCGGGCACATGGGCCCGCCCCTACGACTCCTAAATTGGGACAATGAATCCATGAAAGCACTCGTGAAGAAAGAACCCAAATATGGATTGTCTATGGAAGACGTCCCTGTCCCTGAGATCGGCAGCAACGACGTCCTGATCAAGATTGACAAGACAGCCATCTGCGGCACGGACATTCATATCTTCAACTGGGACCGCTGGGCCCAGAAAACGATCAAGACCCCGCTGGTCATCGGCCACGAATTCGTCGGCACCGTGGCCAAGATCGGCGGCAACGTACACGACCTGGAGCCGGGCGAGCTCGTCAGCGGCGAAGGACACGTCGTCTGCGGGCGCTGCCGCAACTGTCTGGCGGGGCGCAGGCATCTTTGCACGGCCCCGAAATGTATCGGCGTGAATCGTCACGGCGCCTTCGCCGAATACCTGTCTATCCCGGTCTCCAACATCTGGCATTGCGATCCGAGTATTGCCCCCGAGGTGCTGGCCTGCTTCGACCCGTTTGGAAACGCGGTCCACACCACCCTCTCATTCAACTTAGTGGGCGAGGACGTATTGATCACCGGCGCAGGGCCCATCGGGTGCATGGCCATCGCGGTGGCAAAGAGCGCCGGCGCCCGCTACGTGGTGATTACCGACGTGAATCCGTATCGCTTAGAGCTGGCCGAAAGAATGGGGCCGACCCTGGCCCTGGACGCACGAAGCCGGAAAATCGAGGATGCCGTCAAAGAGCTCGATATGAAGGAAGGATTCGACGTTGGCCTGGAGATGTCGGGCAATCCCGGTGCCTTCAAGGATATGCTCGCCAACATGTGTCACGGCGGCAAGATCGCCCTGCTCGGCATCATGCCCGAGACCTCCATCGACTGGGATTACGTTGTCTTCAACGGCCTGACGATCAAAGGCATCTACGGCCGGGAGATGTTCGAGACCTGGTACAAAGCCACCATGCTGATTCAAGGCGGCGTGGACCTGACGCCTTTGATTACCCACCGCTTCGACTACACGGATTACGCCGAGGCGTTCGAAGTGATGCGGTCCGGCAATTCGGGGAAAATCATCCTAAATTGGACGCAGGAAAAATAGTATTCTGACACGATTGATTCCGTGCCTTGTCATTCCCGCGCAAGCGGGAATCCACCGAAGCTGTTACGTTCCTGGATCCCTGCTTCCGCAGGGATGACATAACGAATCGGTCGGCTCGATAAACTAATAGTATTGCGTAACATATGGTCTTGTGGATAGATTGGGAGAGGGTGGCAGCCTCAAGCGCAGCGCTCCCCTGAGCCTGCCGAATGGGTTGGGGATGGCTTGTCCCGTGACCATCCATCCCCAAAGCCTACGGCTTTGAGGCTGCCACCCAGTCGTCTGTCATGCTGAACGGAGTGAAGCATCTGGGCCGCGAGTTGCGAGACATAGCCCAGATTCTTCGGCTTCGCCTCAGAATGACAAACACTCAGGGATTATTCGGACAGGCTCTAATAGGCCGGTCCCAAACCGGCGCAGCGAGGGAC
>DATKWR010000405.1:0-10299 GCA_035529475.1 Sedimentisphaerales bacterium
CTGTCGATGCCGATCCCCAGTCCGCCGGCCGGAGGCATACCGTACTTCAACGCCGTGACATAGTCGTTGTCCATTTTTGTAAGTGATTCTTCCTGGCCCCGAAGTTGAGTAAGGAAGTTTTCGTATTGTACCTCGGGATCGTTCAGCTCGGTGTAGGCGTTGGCCAGCTCCATTCGGGCGACAAACAGCTCGAAGCGGCAGGCGTACCTGGGATCGTCCTTTTTGCGTCTGGCCAGCGGACACAGCGCCGCCGGATAATCGATCACGAACGTCGGAGCGATCAGATTATCTTCGACCGTGGCCTCAAACACCTCGTTGACCACGACGGCGTCGTCCATGTCTGCTTCGTCCATTTCGAGCTGCCGGGCTTTTGCTCTGACGGCCTCTATGTCGTCGATATCGCAGCCGCCGTATTCTTTCAGCAGGTCTGCGTATTTAGCTCGCCGCCACGGCCGGGTGAAATCTATTGTGAATTCGGCGAACTGAATTTGTTTTCCGCTGCTGTGTTTTTCCAGGCATAGCGAGATAACCTCCTCGGTCAAATCCATCATCACGTTATAATCGCCGTACGCCTGATACACTTCGATCATGGTGAATTCCGGATTGTGTCGTCGGCTGAGTCCTTCGTTACGGAAATTCCGATTGATCTCGAAGACTTTTTCCATTCCACCGACCAGCAGTCTTTTCAGAAACAGCTCGGGCGAAATCCGCAGGAACAAATCCATGTCCAGGCTATTGTGATGCGTGACGAAAGGCCTGGCCGCCGCTCCGCCGGCGATGGCCTGCATCATCGGCGTCTCAACCTCCAGGAAATCCTTCGATTCGAGAAAATCGCGGATCGTGGTAATGATGGCGCTGCGCTTCTTGAAACGCTCCATCACTTCCGGGTTGGCCCACAGATCCACGTATCTCTGCCTGTATCTCTGGTCGATATCGGCCAGGCCGTGGAATTTCTCCGGCGGCGGCAGCAAGCATTTGCTCAGAAGCGTGAGACGATCGGCCCAAACGGTAATTTCGCCGGTCTTGGTTCTGCCCAACTGACCGGCGGCGCCGATGATATCACCCAGATCGAGCAGCTTGGCCAAATCCCATTGCTCGCCCAGCAGCTTCTTGCTGAGGCCGACCTGGATCGTCCCACTGCGGTCGCGCAGCGTCAGGAAAATCAGCTTGCCGATGTCCCGAAGCAGCGCGATCCTGCCGGCGCAATTTGCCTGCTGCGCGGGATCGTCCTCTTTGAACCTGGCCTTGATTCCTTCGGCCGGCTCGGTCCCTTCGTATCGGTTCCCGTAGGGCTCGATGCCCAGCTCTTTGAGCCGGGACAGCTTCTCCTGCCTCTGCTGCTCCAATTTGCTCACATCTTGCGGAACGGTCAAATCAATGCACCTGCAAAAACCAGAAAATGGGTGATAGAAACGTCAATTATTGAGCTGCGCCCGGGCCAGCGTTGCAGCCTCGATGAGTTTGCTTCGAACGACCAGCAGGCCCACCGCCATCTGCGGATCGGATGCGAGTGTTTCTTCAATCGTATGTTTCTTGAAGTCCTCGTTCGCGTCCTCATGGTCCGCCTTCACCAGCACGTCATTATGTCTCTGTACCTCGAGCATTTCCTTGAATTCGTTGCTTCTCAAGTCCACATCGACATTCGGGGCGACACCCCAGTCCTTCCTGCCCTTCTTTTCCATGGCGTCCTGGCTTTCGACTTTTCGGCCCGACGGCAGATGATAGTAGGCCATGGTGTATTTCAACTGTGCTCCTCGAGTCAGATAGCCCGTGATTCCCTGCACGCTGCCTTTGCCGTGCGTTCTGGTTCCGACGAGGATGGCCCGCTTGTGAACCGGGTCCGCCAGGGCGCCGGCGACAATCTCCGAAGCGCTGGCCGAACGCGAGTTTATCAATATGACCAGCGGATAATTGGGATGCGTTCCGCGCTTGTGCGCTTCTTCGTAAATCGCCACCTGCCCGGCTCTGGGCTGCCGGCTCACGATGAAGCCTTCTTGGACGAATTTGTCGGTCACGGCAACCGCACTGTCGAGCAGCCCCCCCGTGTTGGATCGCAGATCCAGGATCAATCCCCTCAAGCCTTCGTTCTCGAGCTCCTGCAACACCCCTTCCAGGCCCGGCGCGGTGTCCGAGGAGAAGCTTGTGAGGCGAACGTAGCCGATTTTGTTTTCTTCATCGATCATGTGCAGCCATTTTCCTTCCCTGGTCCTTTGCCAGCCGCGGACCGTCGGAACGAAAATCGTGTCCCGGGTTATGGTGATATCAAACACTTTGTCCTCAACTGCCGGGTCATCGCTCGGGCGCCTTACGGTCAACGTGACTTTCGTTCCGGCCGGGCCCTTAATCTTCTTGGCCGCACAAAACAGAGTCATATCTTTGGTTGGGGCGCCCTCCACCTTCTCAATCACGTCGCCGGCATCGAGAGCAGAGTTGAACGCCGGCGTGTCAACCAGGAGGCTCGACACCGTCAAGAGGCCCTGGACTTTCGATATTTCTATGCCGATACCCATGAACTCGTTGGTCATCATCTGTTCAAAATCCTGGACCTCTTTGGGCCAGACGATGACGGTATAAGGGTCCAGAGTGCCCAACGCGGCTTCTGCGAACTGCGAAACCAGCACGGGCTCGGGCAATTCCACGGTCGTTTCGTTCAGTTTCAGGACCTTTTCAAATGTCTCCAGGAACTTCTTCTTGCCAAGTCCCGTCAGGCTGTTGGAGGAGGACTTGACCTCATCCAGAAGCCCGTCCAGAGTCGCAGACCAGGCGGCACGCTTCTGCGGATCCAGCGAGAGGTTCATCAGGCTGAAGGTGCCCTTCCCGGCCTCTTGTGGACTCGGGTTCGATTGGGCCGATATGGCCAGGATCTCCACCAGCAGTTTACAGCGTTCAATCGTTTTGGTCGCCATTTCGTTGTAATCGATGAGGCTGACGTAGTGCGAGTCGAGGAAATTGATCCCGTTCACAAACATCTCTTTCTGTACGCCCTGGAAACGCTCCTCGCTGGTCTCACAGGGGCTATCCTCGAAAACCATTGCCAGTGAAGCCTTCTCAATGAGCTGATTCGAGTAATCGGAATATCCCTTGTTATCGCGGTCGACGGCCGTCAGCCAGCCGTAACAGTTCGTGTATGCTTCGAGCCATTTTCCTTCGACCTCGAACCGGGCCGCCCTGTCGATCGCTTTTTGCAGGACCTCTTTGACAAAGGCGCCGGACAGGAACTGTTCTTTCTGCTTCTGGCCTGCAAATTCCGCGGCCTTGGCGATTACCGAGAGCAGCGCATTGAGATCATTGACGTCATTTGCGTCATTTATGCTGTTGATGTCTATTTTTTCGCGAGACTTTTGCATCTCGGCGAGCGCTTCGGCGTATGCGGCATCGCGAGCCGTCTGACGATGCTGCGCGATATCCTTGTACGCGTCGGTAATCTGTGACAACTGCCGAGTGGTTCCACTCAATTGAGTTGAACCGTTCCCACCCGTCTGCTTTATCAGGCCATCGACCTCTTCGAATTTGCCCTCATAAATCAGCTTACAGGCTTGCTCGACGAAGGCCACTTCGACTGAGGGGGTTTGAGCTATTGCGTTGGCACAGACGGCGGATGAAAAGACAATCGTCGCCAGCCAGAAAAGCCACATCAGACGCTGTTTCTTGTATTCTTTGTTCTGCATTTTACACTACATCCAAAATCGCGGTCTCGAAATCTGAAAGCTCACCCCGTCCAGCCTCTTGCCGCTTCGGCGATTTCGCTTTTCGTTTATGACCCTTACTCCGATTCTGCACTTGCGGCTTCATGCTGTTTACGCGCACTCGGATGCCTTGCCGGCGCAGCCCAGAACGTGCAGTTTGTGTTTGACCATTTGCTTTATGGCGTCGCGGCCCGGTCCGAGATACTTACGCGGATCGAATTCCCCCGGTTTTTCGGCGAAGACCTGCCGGATCTTGGCCGTCAGCGCCAGCCGCAGGTCCGTGTCGATATTGACTTTACAGACGGCCATCTTGGCGGCCTTGCTTACCGCCTCTTCCGGCACGCCCATCGCGTTCGGCATTTTGCCGCCGTACTTGTTGATCAGATCGACGAACTCCTTCAGCACGCTGCTCGAACCGTGCATGACCAGCGGAAAGCCCGGCAATCTATCGGCGATCTCTTGTATTATGTCGAAAGCCAGCTTGGGTTCCTTCTTGAACTTGTAGGCCCCATGACTGGTGCCGATCGCTACGGCCAGAGAGTCAACACCGGTTTTCTGGACGAATTCCTCGACCTGATTCGGATCGGCCAGGTGTTTGCTGATATCGCCGTCCTCCACACCCACGACGTCCTCCTCGATACCGCCCAACTGGCCCAATTCGGCCTCGACAACCACGTCCCTGGCATGTGCATATTCGACAACCTTCCTGGTGATTTCAATGTTTTCCTTGAACGGCCGGTGCGATGCGTCGATCATCACCGAGGTAAAACCATCATCGACAAATTCCTTGCATGTCTCAAACGTGTCGCCATGGTCGAGGTTTATCGCCACAGGAATGTTGGGGTTTTCCGCAACGACGACGTTGATAATCCCCTTCAGATAGCTATTCTTCGCATATTCGCGTGCTCCCCTGGAGATCTGCAGGATCACGGGGGCTTTTTCCTCGGCAACTGCATCGATGATGCCTTGTGTGATCTCCATGTTGTTCACGTTGAAAGCGCCGATTGCGTAGCCGTTATTGTAAGCCATCTCAAACATCTTCCTTGTGTTGACCAACGCCATGACATTCTCCTTTTCTAATTGTTCGTGAGTTCTGCAAAATTGCAGGTTAGGCCCATATTGTTCAAGCAAGTCAAGAAAACCAATTTTTGCACATAGTACACGTCTTGCCCGGATGATGCAAGGTTTTTCGGGCCATGACGGCTGGCGATCAATAGCCCGCCTCGCCGCCAAGTCCAACGTCCGTTCTCTTTCCGAACGCCAATCCCACGCCCTGAGGCCACAGGCTCAATCCAATCGACTGCCTATCCAGCGATTCGTCCGCACTGTACGTAAGGCCCCAGAAGAGCCTGTGGTAGCGTCTCACAAGCGTTATGTCGCTTCGCACGGCAGCCCCGTAGTCAAAATCGAGCTGCTGCGAAAAGACCACGGTGTATCTCGGGTCGAGCACATACGTGGCCGCCAGCGTGAAGGCATTCGAGCCTTCTTCGCCGTAGCCGTTATCGAGCCGCCTCAAATATCTGCTGCCGATATAGTACTGCAAATTCGGCCACCGAAGGTGCGAAAAACCGACGTTGAATTGCTGGACGACGCCGCTTTGCAGATCGTAATTCATATCGGACAATACCGCGGTCGTGTCGCTCAAACGCCAAGCGTAGTCGGCCCCTACATAGTTGCGTCTTGGTCCGAAAATGTGACTTCCGCGTCTGTCCTGCAACGGGACGGTCCCGCTAAATGTATTTATCGGCGGAATAAACGGCTTATTCCAGATAAATCTGTCGGGTCCCGCGGAATCGTCGCCTGAATTGTTCACCCACGTAACGTCCATATCCAGGCGCATCCAGTCCACGCTTCTTTGGCTCTCGCCGGGGCCGCGCTTGGTTTGCAGCCGCTGTGAGATACCTACGTTCAATGTATCTCGCTGTTCAAAGACCGATTCGTTTTGTGTATAGGCCGCAGCCGTCAAATGCGGCCTGACAATGTGCCGCAACTGGTTCAGGTCCCACCGTTCCGAGTTGACGTCGGGAAACACCTTCCAATAGGGCTGCGAAGACACACGAACGCCCGTCTCGCCGAGCCAGACATTTTCTTCTCCGGTCGCGGTTGCGCCGTCGATTTCTCTGTAAAAGCCCATACCGTCTTCATAGCCCACCGTTCCGGCGGCGAACGGCACGACCTGCGCGTTGCCTGCTTTCAACGGCAAATCCACCTCGTTTCGCGTCGTCGCGAACGAGAAAAACTGCTCCGAGCCGGGCGCCGTGTTGGACGAGGCGTACCGCTGGCGGAACCGGCTGACCTGCGTATCGCTGTAGAACGTCAGCTTGTCTTCGAGAAACGACTGACCCGTCCAATGGAACTCTGCGGTGGGCAGCTCTTCCAACTGGTTGACAAAATCGTTTACCCTCACCTTGCTCAGAAAAGACAGGCCCCAGTTGTCCTCGATGTGCTTCAGATGAACGAGCGTTTCCTGCTCCTTGCCGACATTGAACTCGCTGCGATAATACCCTTCGAGGAAATTCTCGTCCGACAAGTAGCTGAGTTCCGAGGTGAGCTGCCAGTCGTAAGGAAGAAAATGCCTGTGCTGCCAGGAAAAGCGGCCCCGCAGCTCACGGGACGGCTCAAGGTGTTTACGGCTGCTGATCCTGCCCAGCCGGTCTTGCCCGCTGTCGTGAATCACGTACCCTAACATCTTTCCGAAGTAGTCGTCTCCCGTGTAATCGGATTCAATCCCGGTTCCGAAGCCGCGTTCGCCATAGTAGTCCAGCGCCAGGGTGTTGTCGGTGCCCTCCGGTTCCTGCAGGCCCAGTAACCTTGCGAGGTACCACCGCGTTTCTACCGTCGTTCCCCAGGTACTGTCATAGCCGGCGCGCACGCTCTTGATCGGAAGATCGGGCCGCTGCATATTGCTCCGCATAAAAGGCCAGTAGAAGATTGTGCTGTCGTACAGCTTCAAACGCACGTCCTGCATCTGGGCATCGTAGCTGGTTCTCGGCGTCTCGCCCTGCCGCTGGTCGGCCGGCGTCGTGTCGGTGAGCTTCAGGCTGGAGGCGTTGACGGAAATCTGAGGCAGGTGAAACTCGCTGGTCGTCAGGGTGACGTCCTCGGCCTCGAATTCATTTTCCGACAACAGTCTAAGCTCGGCGGCCCGAATATAGATCGGAATCCCTCGGGAAGCGTCGAAATTCCTCATCACCACATTAACCGCGAGACCTTTTTTGCCCTGAAAATCGTAGTATATCTCATCCGCTCTAATCGTCCGCTGCCCGCTGGTCATGACGACGTCGCCGGAAAGGTAAATGGCTTTGGCCGCAATGCCTTCAACGCTCCGCTTGTCCTTGTCGGCTGGAGACTGTCCGTCGGGCAGGAATATGACTGCGCTATCCGCCTGCAATTCCAGCAGTCCGCCCTCTTCATCCTGCTTCTGCCAGAGGTAGAATCTGCCGATGACCGTTAGAATCTTTTCTTTGTCGTCACCCTTTAACTGAAACGGCTCGCCCACGGGCGATAGATTGACCGGATATCTGAACCGAGGCTCCGTTTCTCGTGGTTGGGTCGCTGGCTGGGCCGGCTGCCCAAGGTTTATCCTCTCGATTTGCGGTCGGGCTTCGGTCGGCTTGGCCTCGGGGCTTGCCGGTTCAATCCCGATTTTCTCCAATGCGGCAAAAGCCCTGGCGTAAAGCTCCGACGTGCGAGGGTCGGCAACTTCTTTTGTGTCCGCCGTGACGAGGATTTGCCCGCTGACGCGGAATCGAAGCGCGACAGCGTCTTGCTCTTCGATCACGGTCTGGCTGAAGCCGGGGGGCTGCACGCCTCTGCTTTGTTCCTCTGAGATGTTGCCCTGCAGGTAGGCGCGGACTTCATATTCCGCGCTAACGGCGCCGCGGGATTCGGTTGCCGGACCTTCCAGCCACACTACAACATAGTCGCCTGCGAATTGCCGGCCGCCAAATGAGATCGAGACCTCATCCTTCAATACGAGGAGATGTTCGGCGTTGCCGGGCCGGTAGCGTTGAAGCGCTCGGCCTCGCAGGTGCAGGTCCTGCCCCGCGAAAGCGCCAACGTCGGCAACCGCCGGCGGCGCCGAGCCCGAAAACGCGACAAAAAAACATAGAATCAGAAGCATCCTGCTTCGCATGACAAATTCCAAATCTCGCACAGAAGCCGCGAGACAGGTAGGGTGGGGCTTGCCCCACCGTAAAGAATATCACTGCGTTAGTTTTGCATTTGCCCGGAGATTATAGCCGGTTGTCCCGGCAAAGCCAGCGAAAAAAGAGCACAGGAGCACAGGAGTCCGGGCCTTATGCTCTTATGCACTTTGGCTTTTGCATTTGGAGCCTTGACCGGCCCGACAGTTTCCTGTAAAAGGGAGCCTATGGCCAAGCACGAATATTCGCAATATCAGAAAGGCGTCATAGAGGGTTATTACAATAACCTCGATACGATCATGCTCCAAAAGCTCAGCGAGCTGGTGAGCGAGCTGTATGTGGCCGAAACGCCGAGCACGCGGTCGATGCCGTCTCGGCCTGCGCGCGCAGGCGTCCCGAGCGCAGTCGAGGGACCTCGTCGGTCGAATCCAAAACAGGAGAAGCTCTGGCAAAGGGCCTACAAAGCCATGATCAAGTTGAAGATCCCGCCGGCCATCATCGACCATATCATGCAAAAACGCGATGTCCAAATCTTAGCCAAAAACCTCCAGGACTGGCTTGGGAAAGCTGGGAAAAAGTAGAGGCCCTGCTTCTCGTCATTCCAGGGGCCCAGCCGAGAAAACGCCTACGGATTCCTTATTTGCCTGCCGACGCCAGCGCGGATATACTGTCCGGCAGGCTCCCGAAGAACGGAAATGGGGTGTTTTCGCCCCTTTTTGCGATTTGCCGGACGAGTCCGATTAACAAAGCGCTGCTCACCAACGTCTTATTCTATTGGAGACCAGTATGGCTGAAGAACCCATCCTGAGCCGGGCAGAAGAATATCCGGCTTCGGTAAAAGTTTATCCGACGGCGGAACAGGGCAATCTCGGCATTCTTGAGATGCTGGATTACTTTGAGAAGCACGGCGCGCTGCGGGTTTCCGACCTGCATATCAAAGTCGGGGCCCCGCCGGCCTATCGCATCGACGGGGACCTGGTCAAGCTCAAAGGCCCGAACGTGACGCCCGAGATGGCCACACAGCTCATTTACCCGCTCATGAGAGACGAAACCAGGCAGAAGCTGCGCACCCAGCACAGCGTGGACTGCTCCTATCGGGTCGGCTCTTTGCAGTTTCGGATAAACGTCTTCAGGGAAAACGACGGCCTGGCCGCGGCCATCCGCGCGTTGTCGATGGACATTCCAAAAGTAGAGGACATCGGTTTTCCAAATGACGTCTGGCAGGACATCATTGGCCGCAAGCATGGCCTGGTCCTGGTGACCGGCATCACCGGCGCGGGCAAATCGACCACGATTGCCTCTCTGGTCAGTCGCATCAGCGAACAGAGTGCGTGCCGGATCATGACCGTGGAAGACCCAATAGAGTATCTCTTCCCCCAGAAGCACTCGATCATCTCACAGCGCGAGATGGGCAGGGACGTCACGTCATTTCATCAGGGGCTGCGAGAAATGCTCCGGCAGGACCCCGACATCATATTCGTGGGAGAGATGCGCGACGCCGAGACGATTGCCATGACGCTCATGGCGGCCGAGACGGGGCACCTTGTTTTCTCCACGCTGCACACCCGGGATGCGACCGGCACGGTCACGCGCATCCTGGACTATTTCCCTTCGGGCCGGCAGGCCGAGGTGCGCAATCAGCTCTCGCTCGGGCTGGCGTATATCCTGAGCCAGAAGCTCGTGCCGAAGAAGGACGCCAGCGGCAGAATTGTGGCGATGGAAATCCTCAACAACAATTACGCCTGCGCCAACCTCATACGCACCGGTAAGATCGAGCAAATGTACTCGCAACTGCAAACGAAGACGCGAAACAAGCCCGATGAAAAAATGATCACCATGGAAAAACACCTGGCGATGCTCGTCCAGCAGGACAAGGTGGACCTGTTGGAAGCGAAGAAGTGGGCCAACAATCTCAAGAGTTTCGTTGACATGATGCAGCAGGGTCGAGCGTGACAATCCGGCTCAACCGCCGAGCTCAGTAGCTACTGAAGGCGACGCCCTGGCTGTCGGTGCCGGTCCAGTTGATCCCGAACTCGCCCGTTTCGACCTTGTACAACCAGCCGCTGGAGGTGCCGTTGGCGACGGACGCGAAGGCCGTTGCCAGAGGAACGACGCTGATGGTGGACAGATTGTTGAAGGAATTCTTCGGGATCTTTCTCAGGTAGGGTCCGTAAGGGAGGGCGACGGTCGGAACCGTTGCGGTCGAAGACAAGCCATCGGTTCTCGATATCCCGACCAACTGGCGTTCAATGACGGCCGTATCCGTCCCGGCTGTCTTGTTGACATATCCGGGCGTGTACCCGTTGTGCTGCAATTTATACAGCTCAATCTGACTGCGGATGGTCATCAGATTGGTCTTGGCGGCGGACTCCTTGGCGCTGGTCGCATGGTTCTGGAAGGTTGGCAGAACCACAGCCGCGAGGATGCCCAGGATTGTCACGACCAATATAATTTCAACGAGTGTAAAT
>DATKWR010000406.1:0-12512 GCA_035529475.1 Sedimentisphaerales bacterium
CATCGACGGACCGCAGCCAACCTGGATCCAGTACGAGTTCGACAAGGCCTACAAGCTTCACGAGATGTGGGTATGGAACTCCAACAGCGATGTGGAGATATACGTCGGCTTTGGGGTCAGAGATGTCTCCATCGAGTATTCGGTTGACGGCGTGGTCTATACACCATTGGGCACGACTCATGAGTTTGTCCAGGCGCCCGGCACGCCCGACTACGCACACAATACCACGATTGATCTGGGGGGGATAACGGCAAAGTACGTCAGGCTCACGGCCAACAGCAATTGGGGCGTCTTGGTCCAGTACGGTCTGAGCGAGGTGCGATTCTTCAGCATACCGGTCTTCGCGCGAGAGCCAAGTCCGGCTTCAGGAGCCGCGGACATGGACGTGGATGTGACCCTGGGCTGGAGAGCGGGCAGGGAGGCGGCCAGGCACGACGTCTATGTCGGCGAAGATGCGAGTGCCCTGGTATCGGCCGGCTCAGCCACGCAGCCCGCCTTCGGTACGGCTTCGCTGGGTCTGGTGTTGGGCCAGAGCTACTACTGGCGGATCGACGAGGTCAACGACGCGGAGGCCACCAGTATCTGGCAAGGCGATATCTGGAGCTTCTCGACCAGGGAGTTTCACGTTGTGGATGATTTCGAGTCCTACAACGACATCCCGACCGGGCAGGAGGGCAGCAACCTGGTCTATGAAACGTGGGCAGACGGATTCGCGAGCCCGACAACAAACGGCTCGACCATAGGCTACACGGAAGCGTTTCAGCCCACCATGGAGAGTCAGATCGTTCAGGGAGGAAACCAGTCTGTGCCGTTAGGATACGACGACAGCGTGGCGAGTCGATCGGAGGTAAGCGTGAACACGGCTGACCTTGCGATTGGGCCGGACTGGGCCAAAGGCGGCACTCAGACGCTTGTTCTGTGGTTCTATGGCCGGCCGGGCAATGCCACGACGGAGCGGATGTATGTAAAGATTAACGGCTCAAAGGTCTTGTATGGCGGGGATCCAGTGGATCTTGCCCGGCCGCAGTGGACACAGTGGAGTATCGACTTGGCAGCCCTCGGTGTCAATCTTGGAAATGTCGCGACACTGAGCATAGGTTTCGAGAGGACCGGCGCAACCGGCGGCTCAGGTACGATATTCATTGATGACATCCGGCTGTACAGGCAAGCGCCGCCGGTTCCCGCGGAAGTCGTCTGGGTCGAGGCGGAAACCGGCACCGTCACTGCGCCCACCCGGCTTTTTGACGATCCGAACGCATCAGGCGGCCGGTACGTCAGCACCGAACCGGGCACGGCCGACGCGGGCTCCGCTCCCCCTTACCCGAGTGGTACAGTGAGCATTCCCTTTACTGTACAAGGCGGAACCTACACACTGCGTTTCCGTATTGGCTTCCCCGGCGGTGACGACTCCTGCTGGGTCCGGATTCCGGATGCGACCACTCAATCACCCGTTCACTCCAGCGGCTGGGTTCACTTCAATGACATCCCAACAGGAGATTTCTGGCACTGGTCGCAGGAGGTCAAAAGCGAAGACGAGCCGGGCGAACCTCCCGTTCAATTCACGCTTGCCGCCGGGACGCATACCCTGGAGATTTCGTACAGAGGAGCTGATTTGAGGATTGATGCCATCGTGATCTCAAAAATTGACTAAACGCCCCTGTGGGAAATCCTTCGCGAGGCGTTTTGCGGGCCTGCGAGATAATAGGGAGGCGGACGCCGGGATTCGTATCACGTCGGGGCCTGTATCGGATTGTCCGATAAAGGCCCCGTTCATTTTTTCCGGCGGGATGCTCCTTGACAGACGGTCGGGCTTTCTGGTATATTACATTATCAGGCTGGGTTTATGCCCAAGGGCCAGCCCGTGTTGAGAAAGCGAGGCAGAGTTGAGGTTCTTTGAAGGAGGAAGGTACCAGCAAGCTACAGAGGATTATCTTCACGTCTATAAAAGCATAGAGAAGCAAGGGCCGTTGTCGGCCCCTTCACATTAACTTTACCTTCTGAAGGAGATTCATTATGTGTAAGAAATTTGTTTATCTGATTCTTCTTGCTTTCCTGTTAAGTCTGGTTTTGCCGAACCCGCTCCGTGCCGAGCTTGTTGCCTGGTGGAGGTTTGATGACGGCGCCGGAACCACTGCCATTGATTCAAGCGGCAACGGCAACGACGGCACCCTCCGAGGCGGAGCACAGTGGGTCGATGGCCAGCTTGGCGGCGCCATACAATTCAACGGTTCCAATTCTTACGTCGCTGCTCCGCATATTCCGTTCAACAGCCGCAGTTTCACTATCGCGATGTGGATCAATCCGGTGCTGTACACGGCTCAGCAAGTCATCTTCGGCCAAGTCCAGACCGGCTCGGCAAACCTGAGCATGCATTTTCGGATTGGAGGACCCGCTGGTACGGCTCCGGCTCCGGGCGCCGTTCGCATGGGATTCTACAGCAATGACCTCAGTACAGCCGCCGGCCTCATCCAGGACAATACCTGGTACCACCTGACGTTCTGGTACGATTTCCCAAATCAGACCAGAAGGATATACATCAATGGCGTGCAGCAAGCCCAGGATAATGGAGTTCCATATCTCGGTACATCCGGTCAGACACGCATTGGTCAGTGGAACAATAATCAGTGGTTTCGCGGAATCATTGACGATGTGCAGATCTACGACGAACCGCTGACCGAGAACCAGATTCTGGCCGCTATGCGGGGCATCAAAGGGTATCCCACTGCGTCTCGTCCGGTGCCGCCTGATGGGGCGACCGTTGGGGAAACATGGGTGAGCCTCACTTGGAAGGCCGGTGACTTTGCGGTGTCGCATGATGTGTATCTGGGCGACAATTTCGAAGATGTCAATGCCGGCACAGGCGATACATTCCGCGGCAATCTGGCCACCACGTCTCTGTTCACCGGCTTCCCCGGATTTGTCTATCCGGACGGCTTGGTTCTGGGAACGACGTATTATTGGCGAATCGACGAGGTCAACGACGCCGATCCGAACAGCCCGTGGAAAGGCGAGATATGGAGCTTTAGTGTTCCTCCGCAGCAGGCCTATGAGCCCAGCCCGGCTGATGGAATCAGGTATCTGGACCCGCCCGCGGCCCTGAGCTGGAGCGCCGGTCTTAAAGCGAAACTGCACACCGTCTATTTCGGTGACAATTTCGACGACGTCAACAATGCCACCGGCGGCACCTTCCAGGGAACAACAAGCTTCACCCCCGCCGGTCCTCTCGAAAACGGCAAAACCTACTACTGGCGCGTCGATGAGTTCGATTCCGCCGCCACGTACAAAGGCGACGTCTGGAGCTTCTCGATAATGCCCGATATTCCCGTCATGGATCCCAATCTGATCGGCTGGTGGACGTTCGATGAAGGCTTGGGTACACGGGCCGTTGACTGGTCGGGACACGGCAATCACGGCACACTCCAGGGGGACCCCCAGTGGGTGGACGGCTATGACGGCAGCGCGCTGGAATTCGATGGTGCCGGCGATTTGGTGAGCTGTGGGAACCTGCCGGCGCTGACTATAACCGGTGATATTACCATCATGTGCTGGGTCAAAGTCGCCGGCTTCACTAAGACATGGGAGACCATTCTCTCCAAGGGCGACAACTCCTACAGGATGGCCAGAGGGCCGGGAACAGGCAATTCCATCCACTTTGGCTGCAACGGACCCTCCGGCGGCAACTTGAACGCTCTGACCACCGTAACCACGAACACGTGGCGTCACGCCGCTCTTGTGTATGACGGAGCCAATAAGATCATTTATATTGACGGCGCCGAGGATGCACGCGTAGCGTCCAGCGGAGCTATCAACGTCAGTACCTACGCCCTGTACATAGCTGCAAACTCACAGCAAGGAAACCGAAACCTGACCGGTGTTGTCGATGATGTCCGCATCTACAACAAGGCCCTGACCCCGGCAGAGATCCAGCTCCTGATGCGAATCGATCTGCAGAAGGCGTGGAATCCGAGTCCGGCTGACGGTTCCACACGGGACATAGAAAACGCCACGCCTCTGACCTGGTCGCGGGGAGATAATGCGACGCAGCACGCCGTCTATTTCGGCGCAGACGCAACCGCCGTAGCCGGCGCCGACAGTTCCGACGCGACCGGTATCTATCGAGGCCAACAGATCGCCGCCAGTTACACCCCCGCCGAAGGCGTCGCATGGGGCGGTGGGCCTTACTACTGGCGCGTCGATGAGATCAGCAACGACGGCGCCGTTACCAAAGGCAGGGTCTGGAGCTTTACGGTCGCCGACTATCTGATCGTCGATGATATCGAATCCTACAATGACCTTCTCGAAACGGACCCGGGGAGCAACCGGATCTATCTGAAGTGGATCGACGGGTACGGCACCACGACCAACGGGGCTTTTGTGGGCAATCTGGATGTCCCGCTGACCGAGCGCGGCAACGTTCACGGCGGCGGGCAGGCGATGCCTCTGTCGTACGACAATAACTTCAAGTTCTCCGAGGCGACGCTGACGCTGGCGGCCGGGCGCGACTGGACGCGGCAAGGCGTTGCGGAACTGTCGCTGTGGTTCCGAGGTGCGGCGACCAATGCCGCCGAGCGGATGTACGTCGTCCTCAACGGCACCGCGATGGTCTATCACACCGATCCTGCCGCCGTCCAGATAGACACCTGGACCGAGTGGCCCATACCGCTACAGGTGTTTGCCGACCTGGGCGTGAACCTGACCAACGTGACCAGCATCACAATCGGTTTCGGCACCCGTGGCAATACAGCCGTAGCGGGCGGCACCGGCCAGATGTACTTCGACGACATCCGCTTGGTCCGGCCGGCCACGCCGTAGGAGTCCGGACGGCTCTCGGATGGACTGAGAGCAGGATTTGTATCACTTCGGGGCCTGTATCGAGCGATTCGGTACAGGCCCCGCTCATTTCTTCCGGCGGAATTTTGCTTGACAGCCGGAAGGTGACTGTGGTATCATTAGAATGGATTGAGTCTGTGTATCTTTGATGCTTCGGGCAAGATACCAATGATCTGTCAGTCCATGAGGAAAGGAGGACACAAAATGTTTCACAAATCATCTAAACAACTCTCAATTGGGATGTTCGTCACAGTGCTGTTAATCACAGTGCCGGCCTACGCTGTAAAAACCTACAAGACCTCCGACTTCGGAGGCGCACACCAGATATGGTTTGAAGCCGAGCACTTCGACGAACGCAATCCCGGCACGGATGAGTTTTACCCGGTTGTTGACGCGGCTGATGCGTTCGGTCAGGCGGTTACCCGGGCTGGCGGCGCGGGCGGAATGATTCGCTGGACATTCGATGTCAGCAAGGCCGGCGGCAAGGGCGGAACATGGTATTTCTGGGCACGCCAGATCAATCCTAACAATCAATCGGATTATATGCTCGTGCAGGGAGACCCGGGTGATGCGCAAATTCCCACCGGCCCGCCCTTTCCCGGAGGGGGTGATGTCCCGCCGTTCGTCAATGGAGATGACCGAGTGTTTGAAGAGAACGTCGGCACACCTGGCAACTGGGCGTGGGGTCTGTCCAATCACGAGGAGGGGCATACTAAACAGCTTCAGAATGGCCAGAACACGATGTACATATTTCACAGGTCGGGGAACAATACCGTGTTCTGGGACGTCTTCGTATGGACGGACAGTGCTTCGTACACGCCCACCGATGCAGATTATCAAAACGCCACAGGAGGTCCTCGTGAGACGGCCGCCTCTAATCCAGACCCCAAGGACGGCGCCATAGTCGAAGCGACGTGGGCGAGTCTTGCCTGGGTGCCGGCAACCCGTGCCGTCTCGCACAATGTCTATTTGGGGGACAACTTTGAAGACGTGAACGCCGGCATGGGCGATACGTTCCGCGGCAGCCAAACGGACGCGTTTCTTGTGGCCGGCATCTTGGGAAGTCCCTATCCGGACGGCCTTGTTCCGGGAACGACCTACTATTGGCGAGTCGATGAAGTCAACCAGGCCGATCCGAGCAGCCCGTGGAAAGGCGATGTCTGGAGTTTCCGCATTTCACCCAAGAAAGCCTATCAGCCCACCCCTGCTGATCGCGCCAAATACGTGGATCCGGGCGTCACTTTGAATTGGGCGGCAGGTTTGGGTACGAAACTTCACTACGTCTATTTCGGCGACAATTTCGAGACGATCAACAATGCGACGGTGAGCGCTCCGCAGGCAGCGGCAAGTTACACCCCTGCCGGTCCTCTGGCAAGAGACAAAACCTACTACTGGCGCGTCGATGAGTTCGATGGCGCCGCCACGTACAAAGGCGACATCTGGAGTTTCACCACGTTGCCCGATATTCCGATCACCGATCCCAACCTCGTCGCTTGGTACAAATTCGAGGCCGGCGGGGGCACAAGGGTTATTGACTTCTCGGGCCACGGCAATGACGGCACCATAACAGGCAACGTACTTTGGGTTGAGAGCCAGTTCAACATGGGCCTGGAGTTCCTCGGTGACAGCCAGGGGCATGTGGACCTGCCGGTGCGAGAAGTCACCTCAGCCAAAGGCTCTATCCTCATGTGGATCAACACCACGCAGACCAGCGACGAGGGGCACCTGTGGTGGATGTCCGACGAGTTCGGCGGCGACGGGGGCGGCGGCGCGGACGAAATGCATCTGACCATCGAAGATGACGACGACGCAGGCAAGCTGGATTTCTTCTGGGAAGAGGATGGCGCCGGCAGCGATATTCACCTGCGATCCCCCTTCTCGGTAGCCAACGGAGAATGGCGGCACGCAGCCGCAACGTGGGACCTTGCCGATGGATTGAGGCTGTACGTCGATGGCGTGCAAGTGGACTCCATAGCGCACAACACCAACGTGAAGACGCCTGTGGCAATGCGGCTGGGTTACTCGTGGGACGGCGAACGTTGGTACGACGGCCTGATGGACGATGTCAGACTGTTCGACTATGCCATCAGCGCTGCACAGGTTAGTGAGATCATGGCCAAAGGTGAGGATCCGCGGCGGGCCGGCGCCCTGAACCCGGCCAACGGGGCTGCGGTGCCCATCAACCGGGTGACCCCTCTGAGCTGGTCTCCGGGCGAAAATGCGGCCCAGCACGATGTCTATTTCGGCGCCGATAGAGACGCCGTGGCCAATGCCGATGCCTCCGATACGACGGGCGCCTATCGCGGCCGGCAGAGCGCCACCTCTTATACACCGCCCGAAGGCGTTGAATTCAACGGCGGGCCGTACTACTGGCGCATCGATGAGGTCAATACCGACGGGACAATCACCACGGGGACCGTCTGGAACTTCTCGGTAACGGGCTACGTTCTCGTTGAGGACTTCGAGTCTTACAACGACATCCCCGCCGGGCAGGCCGGCAGCAACCTGGTCTATGTGGCCTGGTTGGATGGATATGGGACCACGACAAACGGCTCGACCATGGGCTATCCCACGGGCGCCTCTCTGGAGACGACCACGGTTCATGGCGGTGCCCAGTCCGTGCCGCTGATTTACAACAACAGCGCGGCGACCTTCTCGGAGGTTGAACGCACGTTCGCGGCCCAGAACTGGACTTACAACGGCATTCAAACGCTGTCGCTGTGGTTCTTCGGCGATGCGACCAATGCGCCCGGACAACTGTACGTGAAGATTAACGGCGTCAAGGTCTTTTACGATGGCGACGCCGGCAACCTGAAGAAGCCGGTCTGGCAAGTCTGGAATATCGACCTGACCTCGGTCGGCGCGAACCTTCAGAGCGTCACCCGGCTGGCGATCGGGATCGATGGCAACGGCGCCACGGGGACCTTGTTCCTCGATGATATCCGGCTGTATCCGCACAGCCGTCAGTTGATTACCCCGGTGCAGCCCGACCCGGCCGCTCTGGTAGCGCATTACCCGCTCGATGGCAACGCCAACGACGCCGCCGGGGCCAACCACGGTACAGCCTCCGCTGGTACAACCTATGTATTGGGCAAGACGGGTCAGGCCATTAGCCTCGACGGTAACGACTCCGTGGACTGCGGCAATCGGAGCCAGCTTGACTTCGGGAAAGGCAGTTGGACCGTCTCGGCGTGGGTCAACCCGGCGTCCTCAACCAACGGGATGAACGTTTTCAGTAAGGGCGGAGACAGCACGGGTGGAATACGTTACATGTTAAGTGTGGGTGAAACTGACGATCACGTAGTCACTCTGACCGTGGATGACAATACGGCAAAGGTACAGAGCACAGGCTCGGTCATAGTCGATGATGGTCAGTGGCACCACATTGTAGGGATCAGAGATGAGAGTAGCCTGCGTGTATATGTCGATGGTTTCCAGGACGGGGACGCCGTCCCGCTTTCCGGGTCGTATGACCTCTCCGGGACATCGCAGGCAAATGCGTACATCGGGGCCGGGTGGAACTACGAAACCAGCGCCGTGCAGAAGTTCTTTACGGGTGTGATAGACGAGGTGCGTATCTACAACTATGCCCTGTCGGAGGCGGAGGTCGCCGGGCTGGCCGGTATGACTAAGCCGTTTGACAAGCCGTTTTAGTCGGCGTCAGTTTGATGCCGGCCGGAGTTCCCGCTTCAACGGGATTGACGGTGGCATTTCGTATGGTTTCGGGGCCTGTATCGGGTTGTTCGATACAGGTCCCGCTTCTCATTTAGGTGGTAACAGACAAGATGATTGTCGCCAGTACCGCCCCGCCCGCTCTTGGGCAGACAAGGCGTTTGCGGGAGCACGGACTGCGACGTATTCGGCAGCCGCCGGGGTATGACCCATTCTTCTTGTATTCAGGCTTCGTGAAAGAGGCTACAATTGACTGGTCGCCTGCGCGTGCGACCCTGAATGTCGCAGAAAATCGGTTTTCGTCAGATATTTTGACTTGCAGCGTTTTCGATACCGCATTAGAATGACAGCCGGTACGGAAACGCAGGCTACAGTAAGGAGTGAACCATGAAAAACCGTTGGGGTGTCCTTCTGGTTTTTCTGATTGTGTGTCAGTGTGTCAATGCAAAGGGCAGCGACCCGAACGACGCCAACGACCCAAACCATCCAAACGATCCGAACGAGCTGTTGCAGACAAAGTGGGATGCCGTTTTCTCGGTCTTGCGAAACAAGGACATCGATCAGAAGGAAAAAGAGAAGAAGATCAACAAGATTGTCACCCCGATCTTCGATTTCCCCCTGATGGCCAAGCTCGCCTTGGGCCGAAAGCACTGGCCGGCTCTGACCGCCGCACAACAGGAGAAATTCACCGCGCTCTTTGTCGAGCGGCTCAAAACCTCGTATCGGGAGAAAATCGCGCTTTACACGGATGAAAAAGTCCAGTTCAAGCCGGCGGAACTGAAGAACAAGACGGTCTGCTACGTACCGATGGAGCTGGTCTCCAAAGACAAAAAGGTCAACATCCTGCATAAGCTCCACAAAGTGGACAAACGCTGGAAGGTCTATGACGTTGAGATACAGGGTGTCAGCATTCTTCTGACGTACCGGTCGCAATTCGACGATATCCTGCAGAGGGGCACCGTTGCAGACCTTCTCGCCCGGCTGGAGGAATCCCCCGCTCAGTGACACGGAGTTCACTGAGTCCGGCCCGTACCATGGAGAAACGCGGCTCATTGGCACGACTTTTCTTTGACCGAGTGGCTCTGCAACATCCCGGGGTGACCATTCTCTGCGTTATGGCGGCGGTTGGCTTTCTCGGTTTCCAGGCCAGAGGCTTCAGGCTGGATGCCTCGGCAGAGACGCTGGTCCTCGAGCACGACGAGGACCTGCAATACGCGCGTCTGGTCAGTTCCCGCTACGGGCAGAGCGACTTTCTCGTTCTGACGTACACGCCGGAGAGTGATTTGTTCTCGGACGAGTCGTTGGCCGTCCTGGCCCGCCTGCGGGACGATCTGACGTCCCTGGAGCGCGTCTCGTCGGTCATGTCCATCCTGGATGTTCCCCTGCTGGAGAATCCGCCTGTTTCGTTTAAAGAGCTGGACGCGGATCTGCCCACGCTCACCTCGCCGACAGTTGACAGGGAACTGGCCCGAGCCGAACTTCGTAATAGCCCTTTTGTCCGGAACCTGCTGCTCAGCCCGGACTTGCAGACGGCGGCCCTGTTGGTCAATTTGTCCGGGGACGATGCGTATCGCGACCTGGTGGAACGCCGCGACGAGCTGCATCGAAAGCAAGGCTCCGGCTCATTGACCTCGGCAGAGCACGCCGAGCTCAAGCTCGTCAGCGCGCAAGTGCGAGAACAGAGGGACGAGGCGCGTCGCCGGTCCCACCAGGATATCCTGGCGATTCGAGCTATTATGGACAAGTATCGCGCGGGCGCCGAACTGTTTCTCGGGGGCGTCAGCATGATCGCCGATGACATGATTACCTTCATCAAGAGCGACTTGAAGGTCTTCGGCGTCGGCATTCTGCTCTTACTAATACTTATGCTGGGGGCCATCTTCAGACGAATGCGCTGGATATGGCTGCCGATACTCTGCTGTGTCGTCTCCGTGGTCTGCATGATCGGCCTGTTGGGCTGGTTTGACTGGGAGGTAACGGTCATATCCGCCAATTTCATTTCGCTTCAGTTGATTATTACGCTGGCCATTGTGATTCACCTGATCGTGCGGTATCGGGAGATGCTCGTCCAGCAGCCGCAGACCGCCAATCGCCAGCTCATCCTGGATACCACTGTGCTAAAGCTCAAACCCTGCGTCTATGCGGTGCTGACCACTATCGCCGGCTTTGCCTCTCTGGTGGTCTGCGACATCCTGCCGGTCATCACCTTCGGCTGGATGATGATTGCCGGTCTGATTGTCTCGCTGATCGTGACCTTTCTGCTTTTTCCCACCGTGCTCGTGCTGTTACCTAAAGAGACCCCGCCCGCCCAAAAGACGAGGCGTTTTTCGCTCACGTCCGTCATGGCCGGACTGACCGAGGCCCACGGCCTGCTGATTGTGGGCGTCAGTGCTCTGGTCCTCGCCGCCAGCCTCATCGGCATATCGAAGCTGCAAGTGGAGAATTGCTTCATCGACTATTTTGATGAGGATACCGAGATCTATCAGGGCATGAAGGTCATTGACCAGCGGCTGGGCGGAACGACGCCTCTCGATGTTATTGTGGAGTTCACAGGATCCCAGGAGTCGCCGGATGAGCCGGAGCCGGCAGCGGCGGACAGCGATGCTGTCTTCGATCAATTCGAGGAACTCGACAAGGCCGAATCGGACGCAAAGTACTGGTTCACCGCCGAGAAAATGAGCCGCATCAAGGCCGTGCACGCTTATCTGGACAGCCTGCCTGAAACGGGTAAGGTCTTATCGCCGGTCACCTTGACGAGCATCGCCGAGAAACTCAAGGGCGGCAAGCCTTTGGACAGCCTTGAACTTGCCCTGCTCTACAGTGAAGCACCGGAAAGAATCAAGACGCTGTTGGTCAGGCCTTTCGTCAGCGTGGAGCACAATCAGGTCCGTTTTTGGGTCCGCGTCAGGGATTCCGAGAAGACGCTGAGGCGCGACGAGCTTCTCAAGAAGATCAGGGCCGATCTGACCGGCACTCTTGAACTCGATCCGGGACAGGTTCATCTTGCCGGCTTGCTGGTCCTTTACAACAACATGCTGCAAAGCCTGTTCGGGTCCCAGATACTGACGCTGGGTCTGACCGCCGCCCTGCTGACGGCGATGTTCCTCGTGCTGTTCAGGTCGCTGAAGATCGCGCTGGTTGCCATGGTCCCGAACGTCCTGCCCATCCTGTTCGTGCTCGGCGTGATGGGTTGGCTGAACATCCCGCTCGACATGATGACGATCACCATCGCGGCCATTGGCCTGGGCATTGCCGTCGATGACACGATTCACTATATCCACAGGTTCAAAGACGAGTTTCCCAAAGACCGAAAGTACATCCCAACGATGCATCGCTGCCACGGCAGCATAGGCCACGCCATGTATTATACGTCGGTGACGATTATCATGGGGTTTTCCATTCTGGGTCTGTCGAATTTCACTCCCAGTGTGTATTTTGGCCTGTTGACCGGATTGGTGATGACGGTAGCGATTTTTGCCGCCTTGACCTTGCTGCCGGAAATGCTTATTCTAACGCGAGCGTTCGGCAAGGAAGCATGAGAGCTCAAAATGAGCGTATCTGGAAAAAAACAGTCAGGATCGGCTTCAATCCGCTATGTCAGAACGGCATGCGCTGCGGTTTTGTTGGCCCTCGTCTCAGCGGGCTGCGCCGTCTCGCAAAAGGCTCCATCAGCCACCACGAGCCCCGCAACGACGCCGGCGAACAACTCCACGGAAGGCCCGGCCGACAGCGATTTTGACCTGCTCGAAGAAGAGCTTGAGAGCCGATTCGTCGAGGTCGCGGATCCTCTTAAACCCTGGAACCGGATGATGTTCCATGTGAACGACGTCCTCTATTTCTGGGTGGTCAAGCCGGTCGCCCAGACATACAGAGATATAATGCCGGAACCGGCCCGCTTGGGAATCCGCAATTTCTTCGACAATGCCGGTACGCCCGCCCGTTACGTCAACTGCCTGCTCCAGGGCAAGAACGCTGCCGCGGATACCGAGCTGCGACGATTCGCGATCAAC
>DATKWR010000407.1:0-3525 GCA_035529475.1 Sedimentisphaerales bacterium
ACATGTAGCCCGACGCTAAGACGCAGATGGCCCACGATGAGGCGGAGTGCCGACTGATCGGCTCAATGTCCGCTTTGGGTCAGTAGCGGGGACATCAGAGCAGCGGCTCACCGAAGTCCGCCAATTGCGTGCGCGTACTATTGCCTGCCTTGCAGAGGAACATTCACCCAGAATTGGCCGCCGTAGGCGTCGAAATCGTTCGCACCGATCCCATCGTAAATACCAGCGCCACGGAATGACCAACCGCTGGGCGTCGTCACGATCACACCTCCTTCAAGCTTAGCCCGACCTTGGTCGAAGTCCACCGGCACGCCGTCGACCGAGAACTCGTCATCCTCAAAGTTCCACAGTCCCTCTAGCGACACAGTTGGCTCAACGATGGTACCGCCGGACGTTTGCATCCGGTATCCGAGTTCGGCACCGCCTCTGAAGCGGCCGATCTCGGCATCGCTACCGCGCACTATCTGCGAGAGGCTATTCCTGTAGGTGTCAAAGGATTCGCTACCGTAGTCGATGCCGATCTGGGGCGAGAGCCGCCAGGCTCCGAAGGTGTGAGTACCCGTGAGCGAGGCACTTGCCAGCCAGCGGTCCGTATCGAAGTCTCCAGACCGCTTGCCTGCGGCTGCATCGGTTATCCAGATGTCATTGTCCGACGTGCCCCAAGCAGCGCGGGCATCGAAGAATAGAAAGTCGGTAAGCCTCAGACCAATATATGGTCCAGCCAGCCAACCGGTTCCATCAATTTCTCCTCTCACAGTCGGATCATTGATTTCCTCGTCGGTCCAATCCAACTGGAATATTGCTCCAATCAGAACGCCGGGAGCCAGCGCGTAATCTGCGCCGAAGTAAAGGACGCTGAAGTCACCGTCGCGATTGATGCCACCCGTGTCGTCGTCGTAGTTAATGAACTGCCCCTCGACCCAAACGTCGAAGCCTGGCCGGATCTCCTGGTATGGGTTGAGATATGGTTGGTCCGAGAAGCTCAAGCCGGCGGCATTGAGTTTCTGTTGTTGCGATTGAGCTTCCGCTTGCGCGGCTGCCGCTCTCATTTCGCTGAGGCTCGTGCCAAACTTGAAGGTTTGTCCTCCTCCCGACGCTAGCGGTACCAGCTGAGCTCCCAACGAAGGCAGAATACCCGACGATTTCTGCTGACCGGCGAGCCCAAGCGCATCATCCCGAGCGAAGTCCGATCCACCACCAGGCATGAGAGAGTTCGCTTGCCCGTACGCACCATTATTGTAGCGACCGCCGCTTTGAGCGTGCGGCGTCTGGAGTGGGTTATGCCCCAAGGCTTGCGGCACCTGAGCTGCGCTCTGGCCCAGTGTCTGCTGCGGCGCCTGAACTGCGCTATAGCCCAATGCGTATGGGGTCTGAGCCTCGTCGTGCCCCTGCGCAGCGGACCCGCTCTCTTCGGAGTATTTCAAGGGGCCGCCTTTTAGAGGAACGATGGGTTGTTCCTGAAGGCGACGCAGAATTCGACCCCTTCCAGGCCCATAGGTCAGGAGGTTGTCGACGCGGCGATGGATGAACAGCTTCGTCAGGTCCTCCATGCGCTCGTCTTCTTCCTTGAAGTTCCTGAAGGTGCAAACGATGTCGTCGCCCTCATCGAGTGACACCGTTATGCCTTTTCTGCTCTTGTCGCCGCGCTCGTTACAGCTGACGTCTCTGAGGGTCCAACCCTTGGGAAGATCAACTTCCCTGATGGTATATTTGCCGACAGGCAATGAGTTGAACTTCTTATGCTTTCCATTGCGCAAACTGAAGGACGACTGCCCGGACACGCTGAACTTGAAACTATCGTCACCACCAATTGTGACCTTCTTAACCTTTAAACTTCCGGTCGGGCCTTGGAACTTGTTAGTGAAGGTGCAGGTGACGGTCTCGCCCTGCTCAACTGTCACCGTCGCCGGATTCTGATCATCGCCACAATCGATATCCATCAGTTCCCAGTTGGCCGGCGGCGTGAGCTCTTCCACGGTACGCTCGCCTGGTTCTACCGGAATATTGATTTCTTCATCGATCCCCAGCGTCGCTGCAGGTTGGCCGTCAACATTAAAGTTGAACTGCGCCGCCTCCGTAGGTTCATCGCTGCCCGGATCGAGGCGCTTTATAATCTTAATAAGCGTTCCCTCGTCGGGTCTAAGCCGATTTGTGAATGTGCATTGGACATTTTCTTCGACTTCAAGCTCGGGCAGGGTGACACTGGTACCCGTTATCGGAAGCTCGACCGGATCCCCACCGTTTGTCGAACAGAAGACAGTTTCGAGCGCCCAATCATTGCTGGGCATCGATGTTTCCGTGATCGTGTAATCGACACCCGACGGAACGGTAAATTGTGAGGACGCCTGAGGATTATTGGTCGATGTGTTTAGGTTAAACGAGACGCTTGGATTTGTCGGGGTGATCGCGAAACCGAAATTGCCCGACTCCGGCACATTTGTACCCTGAGCATCGACAGTTTGTTTCAGGACCTGGATTGTGCCCGTATCTGCTTCCTCGTCGAGCCTATTTCTGAATGTGCATTGGACATCATCGTCGGGATTAAGCTCCGGTAGCGTGACGCCATTATTCGATATTTGAGGCTCGAAGGGCGGCCCATCGTCTATCGAACAAGAGACGTTTTCGAGCGTCCAATCATTGCTGGGCAGCGATGTTTCCGTGATCGTGTAAGCGATACCCGCCGGAACGGTAAACTCTGCGGACGCCTGAGGATTATTGTTCTGTGTGTTTAGGTTAAACGAGATGCTTGGATTTGTCGGGGTGATCGAGAACCCGAAGTTGCCTGATTCCGGCACATTCTGCCCCTGAGAATCAACGGTTTGCTTCAGGACCTGGATTGTTCCTGTTTGAGTTGAAGCTCCGGCACACTGACATACGACGTTGGCTTCATTCACTCCCTGAGGTTGCCCGCCGACCCTGCTAAAAGTCGCTTGAACCGTCGCGTCGCCCACACCGCCTGTATTATTCTGGAAGCTTCGAATTGCACCCCAGACAGTCTCCCCAGGCAGATACGTTATCGGTGGGTATGACGTCGGTGTGAGAGGGACGAGAGCAGGTTGCTCATCAAAGTCGAGGAATATGGTGTCCGAACTTACTTTGGACCCAGGTCCGACATCGACTGTTATCGTCTCACCCGGATTTAGCTGCCTTACGCGGCAAGTAATTTGGTTGCTGGTCGTCGGGCCACCACCGGGGCCCCCTAGGTCATTATCAGGAGATAAGCCGGCCGGTCCCAATTCGGCGCATGTGTCGCAATCAACGGTATTGCCGCTCAGGGGCCTGCACTCCGCATTTGCGGGCGATGTCCATGCGAGCCCGGCACCAAGGCTCAAAAGCCCGGCAATGGCAATGGAAGTGAAGCGTCTGCCTGGGCGGAGAGACCTGAGCTTGGATCCGCACTGGGCGCCAGTCGCCGTGCGACCGGCAATGCTCATCATTGCAGCCAGTACAACCAGCAAAAAGTTCCGCAGAATGGAACTTGTGCAGCGTGAAATTGCAATTCCCACTAGTGCGCCCCCCCAGCAA